>NZ_JAQZSH010000069.1:0-349 GCF_053902585.1 Longispora urticae | reverse complement strand
TGCGCCCCGCGATCGACAGCGGCAACAGGATGTTCTCCTGCGCCGTGAGCGTGGGCAGCAGGTTGAACTGCTGGAAAATGAACCCGATCTTGTCCCGACGAAGCCTCGTCAGACCGCTGTCGGACAGCTTGTTGACCTGGGTGTCACCCACGAACAGATCACCGCGCGTGACCGTGTCCAGACCCGCAAGGCAGTGCATCAACGTCGACTTACCCGAACCCGACGGGCCCATGATCGCCGTGAACTGACCCTGGGCCAACTCCACGTTGATGCCCCGCAACGCGATCACCTGCGCCTCGCCCTGCCCGTACACCTTCCACACATCAGACGCGCGNGCCGAGTACGACCT
>NZ_JAQZSH010000068.1:0-309 GCF_053902585.1 Longispora urticae | reverse complement strand
TTTGAGAACTCAACAGGGTGTCGGAAAGTTAGTGCCAATTATGATTTACCCCGTCGGCACTGGGACTTTGGTTCTGGTGTTTGATGTGGATTCCTTTGGTAATGGACAACAGCGGCAAAGATTTTTTTTGCCAGCTATGTTCCTTGCCAGGGTTTGAACAAACCTTATTGGAGAGTTTGATCCTGGCTCAGGACGAACGCTGGCGGCGTGCTTAACACATGCAAGTCGAGCGGAAAGGCCCTTCGGGGTACTCGAGCGGCGAACGGGTGAGTAACACGTGAGCAACCTGCCCTTGGCTTCGGGATAACC
>NZ_JAQZSH010000067.1:0-5485 GCF_053902585.1 Longispora urticae | reverse complement strand
GTGTTTGTTCTTTGAGAACTCAACAGGGTGTCGGAAAGTTAGTGCCAATTATGATTTACCCCGTCCCAGTTTAGGCTGGAGATGTGGATTCCTTTGGTAATGGACAACAGCGGCAAAGATCTTTTTTGCCAGCTATGTTCCTTGCCAGGGTTTGAACAAACCTTATTGGAGAGTTTGATCCTGGCTCAGGACGAACGCTGGCGGCGTGCTTAACACATGCAAGTCGAGCGGAAAGGCCCTTCGGGGTACTCGAGCGGCGAACGGGTGAGTAACACGTGAGCAACCTGCCCTTGGCTTCGGGATAACCATCGGAAACGGTGGCTAATACCGGATACGACACAGTCTCGCATGGGATCTGTGTGGAAAGTTTTTCGGCCAGGGATGGGCTCGCGGCCTATCAGCTTGTTGGTGGGGTGATGGCCTACCAAGGCGACGACGGGTAGCCGGCCTGAGAGGGCGACCGGCCACACTGGGACTGAGACACGGCCCAGACTCCTACGGGAGGCAGCAGTGGGGAATATTGCGCAATGGGCGGAAGCCTGACGCAGCGACGCCGCGTGAGGGATGACGGCCTTCGGGTTGTAAACCTCTTTCAGCAGGGACGAAGCGAAAGTGACGGTACCTGCAGAAGAAGCACCGGCCAACTACGTGCCAGCAGCCGCGGTAAGACGTAGGGTGCGAGCGTTGTCCGGATTTATTGGGCGTAAAGAGCTCGTAGGCGGCTCGTCGCGTCGGTTGTGAAAACTCTAGGCTTAACCTGGAGCTTGCAACCGATACGGGCGGGCTAGAGTTCGGTAGGGGAGACTGGAATTCCTGGTGTAGCGGTGAAATGCGCAGATATCAGGAGGAACACCGGTGGCGAAGGCGGGTCTCTGGGCCGATACTGACGCTGAGGAGCGAAAGCGTGGGGAGCGAACAGGATTAGATACCCTGGTAGTCCACGCTGTAAACGGTGGGTGCTAGGTGTGGGGACCTCTCCAGGTCTCCGTGCCGCAGCTAACGCATTAAGCACCCCGCCTGGGGAGTACGGCCGCAAGGCTAAAACTCAAAGGAATTGACGGGGGCCCGCACAAGCGGCGGAGCATGCGGATTAATTCGATGCAACGCGAAGAACCTTACCTGGGTTTGACATGTGCGCTAAAACCACAGAGATGTGGTGTCCTTCGGGGGCGTTCACAGGTGGTGCATGGCTGTCGTCAGCTCGTGTCGTGAGATGTTGGGTTAAGTCCCGCAACGAGCGCAACCCTCGTTCCATGTTGCCAGCACGTAATGGTGGGGACTCATGGGAGACTGCCGGGGTCAACTCGGAGGAAGGTGGGGATGACGTCAAGTCATCATGCCCCTTATGTCCAGGGCTTCACGCATGCTACAATGGCCGGTACAATGGGCTGCGATACCGCAAGGTGGAGCGAATCCCAAAAAGCCGGTCTCAGTTCGGATCGGGGTCTGCAACTCGACCCCGTGAAGTCGGAGTCGCTAGTAATCGCAGATCAGCAACGCTGCGGTGAATACGTTCCCGGGCCTTGTACACACCGCCCGTCACGTCACGAAAGTCGGCAACACCCGAAGCCGGTGGCCCAACCCGTAAGGGAGGGAGCCGTCGAAGGTGGGGCTGGCGATTGGGACGAAGTCGTAACAAGGTAGCCGTACCGGAAGGTGCGGCTGGATCACCTCCTTTCTAAGGAGCCTCTTTACCGCGAAAGCGGTCAAAGACCCCGCGCCAGGCGAATGTTCTGGTGGGGGTGTGCTTAATGGTGGAGACACTAACTAGTTCCGACCTGACAACGGCCGACGGTCGTGAGTACAGCCAGCTTGCTGGTGGGAAAGCGTCCAAGGTGCGGTTAGGTTGGTAAGACACCCTGTTGAGTCCTGAAAGAACAAACCATGGCCTTGTGGCCGGAGCGGAGTAATCTTCTTCGGTCCGCAAGCGTGTGGGGATGTCTTTCATGCGGGAACACAGTCCGCGCCTTCTACGACAAACCGTCCGACGAGTTCGGTGCTGGTGTTGTGGGTGGTGGTGTGGGGTTGGTTGTTTTTTGAGAACTGTATAGTGGACGCGAGCATCTTATTTACTTTGGTCAATGTTGTGGTCAAGTTTATAAGGGCACACGGTGGATGCCTTGGCACCAGGAGCCGATGAAGGACGTTGGAGGCTGCGATAAGCCTGGGGGAGTTGCCAACCTAGCGTTGATCCCAGGATTTCCGAATGGGGGAACCCAGCCAGAGTCATGTCTGGTTACCCACGCCTGAACACATAGGGCGTGTGGAGGGAACGCGGGGAAGTGAAACATCTCAGTACCCGCAGGAAGAGAAAACAACATGTGATTCCGTGAGTAGTGGCGAGCGAAAGCGGATGAGGGTAAACCGAGTGGCGTGTGATAGCCGGCAGGCGTTGCGTCATCGGGGTAGTGGGACCACTTGGATTCTTCTGCCGAAGGATCGGGAAGTAAAAAAATTGTGTGTTAGTCGAATGGCTTGGAAAAGTCGACCGTAGACGGTGAGAGTCCGGTAGGTGAAAGCGCACAGTCTTTCTGGAGTGGTATCCCGAGTAGCTGCGGACCCCTGAAATCTGCAGTGAATCCGCCAGGACCACCTGGTAACCCTAAATACTCCCTGGTGACCGATAGCGGACTAGTACCGTGAGGGAAAGGTGAAAAGTACCCCGGGAGGGGAGTGAAATAGTACCTGAAACCGTGTGCCTACAATCCGTCGGAGCTGAGCCCCTTGTGGGTGAGGTGACGGCGTGCCTTTTGAAGAATGAGCCTGCGAGTTAGCGATACGTCGCGAGGTTAACCCGTGTGGGGTAGCCGTAGCGAAAGCGAGTCTGAATAGGGCGACTCAGTGGCGTGTCCTAGACCCGAAGCGGAGTGATCTAGCCATGGGCAGGTTGAAGCGCGGGTAAGACCGCGTGGAGGACCGAACCCACCAATGTTGAAAAATTGGGGGATGACCTGTGGTTAGGGGTGAAAGGCCAATCAAACTCCGTGATAGCTGGTTCTCCCCGAAATGCATATAGGTGCAGCGTCACGTGTTTCTTGCCGGAGGTAGAGCACTGGATAGCCTAGGGGGCCCACAAGCTTACTGAAGTTAGCCAAACTCCGAATGCCGGTAAGTGAGAGCGTGGCAGTGAGACTGCGGGGGATAAGCTCCGTAGTCGAGAGGGAAACAGCCCAGATCACCAGCTAAGGCCCCTAAGCGTGTGCTAAGTGGAAAAGGATGTGGGATCGCATAGACAACCAGGAGGTTGGCTTAGAAGCAGCCACCCTTTAAAGAGTGCGTAATAGCTCACTGGTCAAGTGGTTCCGCGCCGACAATGTAGCGGGGCTCAAGCACACCGCCGAAGCTGTGGCACTCACACAATAACTCGGCCCAACTTGTTGGGTCCAGGTGTGTGGGTGGGTAGGGGAGCGTCGTGTGGCGAGTGAAGCAGCGGTGTGAACCAGTTGTGGACGCCACACGAGTGAGAATGCAGGCATGAGTAGCGAATGCAGGGTGAGAAACCCTGCCGCCGGATGACCAAGGGTTCCAGGGTCAAGCTAATCTGCCCTGGGTAAGTCGGGACCTAAGGCGAGGCCGAGAGGCGTAGTCGATGGACAACGGGTTGATATTCCCGTACCCGCGAAGAAGCGCAAACGATGAACCTCACTGTACTAACCACCTCGCTGATGTGATGCCTTCGGGTGGATCTGATGTGGGCTGGGAACTTGGTGGGTAGTAGTTGAGCGATGGGGTGACGCAGGAAGGTAGTCCAGCCCGGGCGGTGGTTGTCCCGGGGTAAGCCTGTAGGGCGAGACATAGGCAAATCCGTGTCTCATATAGCCTGAGAGGTGATGCCGAGCCGATTATGGTGAAGTGGATGATCCTATGCTGCCGAGAAAAGCCTCTAGCGAGTTTCGAGCGGCCCGTACCCCAAACCGACACAGGTGGTCAGGTAGAGAATACCAAGGCGATCGGGTGAACTGTGGTTAAGGAACTCGGCAAATTACCCCCGTAACTTCGGGAGAAGGGGGGCCGGAGACGTGGACCCACTTGCTGGGCGAGCGTTGTATGGCCGCAGAGACCAGGGGGAAGCGACTGTTTACTAAAAACACAGGTCCGTGCGAAGTCGTAAGACGATGTATACGGACTGACGCCTGCCCGGTGCTGGAACGTTAAGGGGACCGGTTAATCCTTCGGGGTGAAGCTGAGAACTTAAGCGCCAGTAAACGGCGGTGGTAACTATAACCATCCTAAGGTAGCGAAATTCCTTGTCGGGTAAGTTCCGACCTGCACGAATGGCGTAACGACTTCCCCACTGTCTCAACCACAGGCCCGGCGAAATTGCAGTACGAGTAAAGATGCTCGTTACGCGCGGCAGGACGGAAAGACCCCGGGACCTTCACTATAGCTTGACATTGGTATTTGAATTCAATTGTGTAGGATAGGTGGGAGACTGTGAAGCGGGCACGCCAGTGTTCGTGGAGTCAACGTTGAAATACCACTCTGTTGAATTTGGGTATCTAACCTCGGACCGTGATCCGGTTCAGGGACAGTGTCTGGTGGGTAGTTTAACTGGGGCGGTTGCCTCCCAAAATGTAACGGAGGCGCCCAAAGGTTCCCTCAGCCTGGTTGGCAATCAGGTGTTGAGTGCAAGTGCACAAGGGAGCTTGACTGTGAGACTGACAGGTCGAGCAGGGACGAAAGTCGGGACTAGTGATCCGGCACTCGCATGTGGAAGCGGTGTCGCTCATCGGATAAAAGGTACCCCGGGGATAACAGGCTGATCTTCCCCAAGAGTCCATATCGACGGGATGGTTTGGCACCTCGATGTCGGCTCGTCGCATCCTGGGGCTGGAGTAGGTCCCAAGGGTTGGGCTGTTCGCCCATTAAAGCGGTACGCGAGCTGGGTTTAGAACGTCGTGAGACAGTTCGGTCCCTATCCGCCGTGCGCGTAGGATACTTGAGAAGGGCTGTCCCTAGTACGAGAGGACCGGGACGGACGAACCTCTGGTGTGCCAGTTGTTCCGCCAGGAGCACGGCTGGTTAGCTACGTTCGGAAGGGATAACCGCTGAAAGCATCTAAGCGGGAAGCCTGCTTCAAGATGAGGTATCCCACCCCTAGAGGGTTAAGGCCCCCAGCTAGACGACTGGGTTGATAGGCCAGAAATGTAAGCCCGGTAACGGGTTCAGTTGACTGGTACTAATAGGCCGAGGACTTCACCACCATTCAAAGTATTTAAGTCGCGTCCACTATACGGTTCACAGAAAACAACACCCACCATTCTCATCCCCGGATGAGAACAGTGCGGGTGCTGTTGTTCTGAGAGAGTTACGGCGGTCATAGCGAAGGGGAAACGCCCGGTCACATTCCGAACCCGGAAGCTAAGCCCTTCAGCGCCGATGGTACTGCCCTGGGGACGGGGTGGGAGAGTAGGACGCCGCCGGACACAACTTCAACGAAGGCCCAACCCCGATCGGGGTTGGGCCTTRGGTGGTATTTTTCCAT
>NZ_JAQZSH010000066.1:0-287 GCF_053902585.1 Longispora urticae | reverse complement strand
CCTATGCTGCCGAGAAAAGCCTCTAGCGAGTTTCGAGCGGCCCGTACCCCAAACCGACACAGGTGGTCAGGTAGAGAATACCAAGGCGATCGGGTGAACTGTGGTTAAGGAACTCGGCAAATTACCCCCGTAACTTCGGGAGAAGGGGGGCCGGAGACGTGGACCCACTTGCTGGGCGAGCGTTGTATGGCCGCAGAGACCAGGGGGAAGCGACTGTTTACTAAAAACACAGGTCCGTGCGAAGTCGTAAGACGATGTATACGGACTGACGCCTGCCCGGTGCTGGA
>NZ_JAQZSH010000065.1:0-1559 GCF_053902585.1 Longispora urticae | reverse complement strand
GGCGCGGGTGGTCTGGCCGCGTGCGGCGAGGACCCGGGCGCGGCCGATCCGCAGGGTCGCGTCCTGTGGGGCGCGGGCCAGACCCTCGTCGAACCGCCGGCCGGCGTGGTCGAGGTCGCCGGTGCCGAACGCGAGTTCCCCGAGCTGGTACAGCGCGAACGTGGTCGTCGCCGCGTCCGGTGCGGCGGCCAGGGCCCGTTCGAGGGCGGCGCGGGCCCTGCCGGGGTCGCCGCGC
Source organism: Longispora urticae (assembly GCF_053902585.1). Lineage (NCBI taxonomy): Bacteria > Bacillati > Actinomycetota > Actinomycetes > Micromonosporales > Micromonosporaceae > Longispora > Longispora urticae. The sequence goes on along the minus strand of NZ_JAQZSH010000065.1, from coordinate 1,324 downwards.
AGCTCCCAGGTGTAGGAGGCCCGGGCGAACGAGGACGCGTCGGGGCGCAGGTCGACCATGCGCTGCACGGCGGCGAAGCCCTCGTCGTAGCGTCCGAGTTCGATCAGCGCGTCGGCCCGGGCCCCGTGCGCGGCGGCCAGGTACCCGTCGGCGGCGAGGGCGCTGTCGGCGTGCCGGAGCGCGGTGTCGAAGTCGTGGCGGGCGGCGGCGAGGGCGGCGAAACCCAGTTCGGCGGGGGCGTTGTCGGAGGCGTGGACGGCCAGGGACCGTTCGAGGGCGGTCTGGGCCCGGGGGTAGTAGCCGGGATCGATGGTGGCGCGGGCCCGTTCGACATAGGCCAGTCCCAGGTCGGCGAGGGTGCGCCAGTCGCCGGGCGCCTCCCGGACACGGCGTTCCGCGCGGGCCAGGGGGTCAGCGGCGGGGGAGGCCGTCTGCCCGGCGGGGGTGGGCGGGTCGACGCTCATCAGCGCCCCGGTCGCGGAGCCCACCACGACCAGGCCGATGAGGGACAGTGCGGCCACGCGGGTGGAACGCCGGGCCATGCGAGCTCCTCGGGTCTCGGGGCGCACGGTTGCGTCCCCGACGCTGCTTCGTACCAAGAAAGCGGATGTATGGGTTAATTACCAAAAATTCTTCCATATGCTACCCAACTGGGGCGTATTCGGCTCCGAATCGCTCTGCGAGGCGAACATCCTCTGTCGCCTCATCACGGGGAGTAGAAGGAGAGCAATGTCGAAAACTCGTCATGTCCGCCGCCGGGCGGGGGCGGCCGTCGCCGTCGCGTCGGCACTCGTCGCGGGGCTCGCGGCGCTACCGCAGGGCGCGAACGCGTCCAGTCACCGGGAGGCCCCGCTGATCGCGGGCGAACCGCGGCTGGACAACACCGACCTGTACGCGTTCGTCAGTCCCGAGATGCCCGACAAGGTCAACATCATCGCGAACTGGATCCCGTTCGAGGAGCCCAACGGCGGGCCGAACTTCTACAAGTTCGCCACCGACGCCGCCTACGACATCAACATCGACAACGACGGCGACGCCCGCCCAGACCTGGTGTACCGGTGGACGTTCACCGACCACTACCGCAACCCGAACACGTTCCTGTACAACACCGGCGTGGTCACCTCGCTGACCGACCCGGACCTGAACTTCTACCAGACGTACACGCTGGAGCGGTTCGCCGGACACGAGCGCACGACCCTGATCCCGAACGGGAAGGTCGCCCCGTCCAACACCGGTCCGGCGTCGATGCCCAACTACGGGGCGCTGCGCCAGCAGGCCGTCACGCAGGTCCCCGGGGGCGGCAAGTCGTTCACCGGGCCKKCYK
>NZ_JAQZSH010000064.1:0-23181 GCF_053902585.1 Longispora urticae | reverse complement strand
GGCAAGTCGTTCACCGGGCAGGCCGACGACCCGTTCTTCGCCGACCTGCGCGTGTTCGACCTGCTCTACGGCGGCAACCTGTCCGAGGTCGGGCAGGACACGCTCAAGGGGTACAACGTCAACGCGGTCGCGTTCCAGGTACCCAAGAAGGATCTGGCCCTGAAGAACAATGTCGCCCGCAACCCGGTGGTCGGCATCTGGAGCACCACCTCGCGCAAGCGGATGGAGGTCACCGAGCCGGTCGCGGAGGACTCCGACGCCGAGCACGGCATGGCCCAGGTGTCGCGCCTGGGGATGCCGTTGGTCAACGAGGTCGTCATCCCGGTGGGTCGCAAGAACGAGTTCAACGCCACCCGGCCGGTCGACGACGCGAAGTTCCTGAAGTTCGTCCAGGAACCGGAGGTGCCGAAGCTGGTCAACGCCATCTACAACCTCCCGGCGCCGGCGACCCCGCGCAAGGACCTCGTCGAGGTGTTCCTGACTGGGGTGTGCAAGGCGTGCGGGCCGGTGCAGGCGGACCTGAACTCCCAGCTCCTCAACAAGGACGTCGTCGCGTCGAGGTTCCGGCCCAGCGAGCAGCTGCGCCTGAACATGAACGTGCCGCCGTCCGCCAACCCCAACCGGATGGGCGTCCTGGGCGGCGACCTCGCGGGCTTCCCCAACGGTCGCCGGCTCGCCGACGACGCGATCGACATCACGCTGCAGGCCGCCGAGGGCATCCTGCTGCCCAACCCGGCACCGGGCGTGGCCGGGCTCGGCGACGGCGTGAACGCGAACGAGAACGCCTTCGGAGCGGCGTTCCCGTACCTGGCGCTGCCGAACGCGGTGTCGGTGAACCAGAGCTGACCAGTGGTGGGGGCCGCAGCCTGCGGCCCCCACCCAGCCCGGGTTTGGTGCGGTGCCTCGAGGCTCAGTCGCCTGCGGCTTCCTCCGCGGGGCGGGCGTGTGCCGTCCAGCGCTGTTCGATCCGGCCGAACCGCCACACGGCGGCGGCGAGCAGCCAGATGCCGGCGAACAGCCCCACGACGGCGAACCCGATCGTGTCGAAGGACAGGCCGTCGATCCAGTCCCAGGTGTCGCCGGTCAGGTCGAGGGCGTCGCGGAGCAGGGACAGTACCTGCACCGTGCCGACCAGAAGCGCCACGAGCACGGACAGTCCGGTGACCGTCATGTTGAAGTACACCCGACGGACGGGTTGGGCCAGGGCCCAGGAGTAGGCGGCGTGCATGAAGGAGCCGTCGAGGGTGTCCAGGAGGGACATGCCGGCGGCGAAGAGGACCGGCAGGCACATGATGGCGTACCAGGGCAGGCCGGCGGCGACGCTCGTACCCGCGATGATCAGGAGAGAGACCTCGGTGACGGTGTCGAAGCCGAGGCCGAACAGCACGCCGATCGGGTAGATGTGCCACGGGCGCCGTACCGACCGCATCGCACGGCCGAGCAGCCGGTTCAGAAAGCCCCGGTTGTCCAGGTGGGTGTTCAACGCGGCCTCGTCGTAGTGCCCGCGCCGCATCCTGCGGAAGATCCGCACCACGCCGACCAGGACGACCAGGTTCATGGCCGCGATCAGGTACAGGAACAGGCCGGAGACGGTGGTGCCGATCAGGCCGCCGTAGACGCGCAGGGCCGAACTGTCGTCGGACAGGTTCGCGCCGACAGTGCGGACCCCGAACGCGATCAGCAGGGTCAGGGCCACGACGACCGTGGAGTGGCCGAGGGAGAACCAGAAGCCCACTGACAACGGGCGCTGACCGTCGCCGACGAGTTTGCGGGTCGTGTTGTCGATCGCCGCGATGTGGTCGACGTCGAAGGCGTGCCGCAGCCCGAGGGAGTACGCGGTCAGGCCGGTGCCGATACCGAACAGCCCCGCGCCCAGCTGGTAGTGCCCGGGAACGACCGCCAGCACGAGGACACCCCAGCCGACGACGTGCAGCAGAGCGATGAACCCGAACATGCCAGCGAGCCGGAAGCGGTCGGGGCGGGCCAGGGGTGTTCGGGATCGGGGGAGGGGGCGCTGTGCTGTGGACATCGTCGACCTCTCGTCAGGGAGGAACCGGCGCGTGGTCGTGCACGAAAACCCGGTAACGGGCAACCCACCCTGTCATCATTTACCGAAAGTGACGACGAGGCAACACACTGCGGGGGCTGGAGTGCAGGGGGAACTGCAACGAACAACAGGAACCAACAGACGCGTCGAGATCGAACTCCTATGGCTCGGCGTCCACCATGGCGCGTTGACCTACCGCGCACTCCGCGACGCTCTGGGCGAGGACGAGTCACCGGATGCCGCCGCGCGCCAGCTCGCGAGAACTTTCCCCGCTTCGGCGCCGCCGGCACTGTTGCACTCCACCTCCTGGCGCTATGACACCGGGCAGGTCGTGCTGACATACGTCGCAGCCTGCGATCCCACGCCGCAGCGGGGCCGGGTACTGAGTCCCGTGCCGCCCGCGCGATCCGGTGACCTGCTCGCGCCTTGTCCATTGGCCGTCTCGGTGGTGCAGGTGGCATCGCACGCGTGCCGTCACCTCGCGATGCTGCGCGTCACCGACGAGCACATCGCGGCTGCGGCCGGCCCTGAGTTCTGGGAGCTGATCACCGCGTACGACGTCGCCCCCGCCGGGGAGCTGGTCTTCCAGCACGCCTGAACTCGCAGCGTCCATACAGGTAGTGACTCTTGTGACGCGGACCGTTACCGTCGTGAGGGGAGCGCTCCTGCGCGCCGGAGGGAGGCACCGTGTCAGGTACGAACCACCCCGGTGTGCTCGCGATCATGGGCTCCGGGGAGACCAGTCCCACCATGGTGACCGTGCACAGAGCCCTGGCCGCCCGTCTCGCGCCCGGCGCCCGCGCGGTACTGCTCGACACGCCGTACGCGTTCCAGGAGAACGTCTCCGACATCTCCGCGAAGGCCGTCGCCTACTTCCGCCGCAGCGTCGGACTCGGGGTCGAAGTGTGTCCGGCGCCCGATGGCGGGGACCCGGCGACGTCCTTGGCGGCCATCGCCGCGATCCGCACGGCCGACTGGCTGTTCGCCGGTCCCGGAAGCCCCACCTACGCCCTGACCCGATGGACGAACGGGACGACCGCCGCCGCGCTGCGCGACCGGATCCGGCACCGCCGGGGCCTGACGGTGTTCGCCTCCGCCGCTGCCGCCACCATGGGCCGCACCGCGCTGCCAGTCTATGAGATCTACAAGGCCGGCCTCGCCCCGCACTGGGTCGAAGGCCTGAACATGCTCGAACCCCTGGGTCTGGACGTCACCGTGATTCCGCACTTCGACAACACCGAGGGCGGCACCCACGACACCAGGTACTGCTACCTGGGCGAGCGCCGCCTCACCCACCTCGAACGCCGACTCCCGCAGGACACGGCGCTCCTCGGTGTCGACGAGCACACCGCCGTCATCGTCGACCAGCACGCCGACGCCGTCGAGATCATGGGACGCGGTGCGCTGACCGTCCGTCGGGCCGGGGTCAGCACCGTCCTGCCGGCAGGTACGACGCTGACCCTTGCCGAGTTGCGCGCGCTCACCCGGCACGGGCCGAGCGTGGTCGACCTCATCCGTGCCGTGCCCACCGAGGTGACGGAACCCGGTAACACTCCGGTCACCCTCGTGGAGATCACGAGAGTCAGCGAGGCTGCGTTCGCCTCCGCGCACACCGACCGAGACGCCCGAGGCATGGTGGAGGCGGTCCTCTCCCTGGAGGCGGCCATCACCGAATGGGCCAGCGACACCGAGGAGGATGAAGGAACCGGGCAGTCGCGCGCGATCCTGCGAGACCTCATCACCCGCCTCGGCGACACCGTCACCCCCGACGCGCTGCACCACCTACGACCCGCCGTCGAGCCACTGCTCGCCCTGCGCCGACACCTGCGAGACCAGGGCGCCTACCCGCACGCGGACGCCATCCGCGACGCGCTCGCCGCCGCAGGTCTCAACCTGCGAGACGCCCCCGAAGCCACCCAATGGAGCCTCGGCGGGGTCCCGGGCCCCCGTGACCCCGCATCCCACGACCGCGCGGCAGGCACCTGAGCGGGTAACCCAACTACCCCGGGCCTCAATCGTGGTCGGGGAGGCCCTTCACGTGGTGGGCGGCGGCGCCGAGGGCCTCGGCGAGGAGCCGGCGGACGTGACCGCCGCGCGCCGCGTACACCGCGCGGCGACCATCTCTGCGCTGGGTGACCAGGCCGGCCAGGCGCAGCTTCGCCAGGTGCTGTGACACAGCGGGCCGGGACGCGCCGAGCCGGTCGGCGAGGGTGGTGACGTCGTACTCGCCGCCGCACAGCAGCCACAGCAGCCGTAGCCGAGTGGCGTCGCCCAGCATCCGGAACGCCTCTGTGGCGGCGTCGACCTGCTCAGCGGGCGGCAGGTGTTCCCAGTCGACCGCGGGCTTAGTATCATCGTGTGCGTACATGAGCACATGTTCTCTCGGTCGACGGGTGCGTCGTTGGAGGGTAGCGGAATGGCCGCGTGGGAAAACCGGACGTACCGTTACCTGTTCACCGCCCAGGTCCTCGCCCTGACCGGCACCGGACTGGCCACCGTCGCCCTGGGCTTGGCCGCGTACCGGCTCGCCGGCCCCGACGCCGGACTCGTCCTGAGCACTGCGCTGGCTATCAAGATGATCGCGTACGTCGTTCTCGCCCCGGTGGTCACCGCCCTTGTCGACCGGATCCCCCGCCGGGCGCTGCTGGTCTCGCTGGACCTGCTGAGGGTGGCGGTCGCGGTCGCGCTGCCGTTCGTCGGTCACGTCTGGCAGGTGTATGTCCTGATCGCCGTGCTCCAGTCGGCGTCCGCGGCGTTCACTCCCGCGTTCCAGGCCACCATCCCCGTCGTCCTGCCCGACGAGGCCGACTACACCCGCGCGCTGTCGCTGTCCCGGCTGGCCTATGACCTCGAATCCCTCGCCAGCCCGGTCCTCGCCGGTGTGCTGCTGGCCTTCGTGGACGCCCGCTGGCTCTTCGCCGGTACCGCCCTGGGGTTCGCCGCCTCCGCCACCCTGATCCTGGCCGTCACACTGCCCACCTGTCACCCGCCGGCCCGGCGCGGCCGGCTGGCCGACCGCGCCACCCGGGGCCTGCGGATGTTCACCGCCACCCCCCGACTCCGGGCAGTGATCGGTGTCGACCTCGCCGTCGCGGCGGCCGGCGCGATGGTCCTGGTCAACACCGTGGTCATCGTGCGCGGCCACCTCGGCGGCACCGACCCCGCCGTCGCACTGGCCCTCGGGGTGTCCGGCGCCGGCTCCATCGCGGCCGCCCTGCTACTGCCCCGGGTCCTGGCCCGAGTGCCCGACCGGACCGTGATGCTCGGCGCGTCCGCCGTACTCGTCGCCGCCCTGGCCGCAGCGGCCACGCTGACCGCCGTGCTCCCCGGTCTCTGGTGGCCGGTCGTCCTCGGCACCTGGGCACTGATCGGGGCGGCCGGCTGCCTGGCGCAGACCCCCGTCGGGCGGCTGATCCGCCGCTCCGGACACCCGGACGACCTGCCCGCGCTGTTCGCCGCGCAGTTCACCGTGTCGCACCTCGGCTGGCTGGCCACCTACGTGCTCGCCGGAGTGCTCGGCGCGGTCAGCGTCCCTCTCGCGCTCGCGACCCTCGCCGCCATCGCCCTGACCGGACTCACCCACGCGTGGCGGACGTGGCCGGCGGCCGACCCCGACGACGTCGAACACGTCCACACCGAACCGGACCCGCACCACCTCGCCGACGCCACCGGCGAACCCGGAGCCTGGCGGCACACCCACCGCCTCGTCATCGACGACCATCACCCAAGCTGGCCAGAAGCGCCCGTGACACGCCCGACGAGCACGTCGAACAGATAGCCTCCCGACCGGCGACGAATGAGTTCTGCCCAGAGCGCCAGCCTGTACTGCTAAGGCGCCTGGTGGCTGGTCACGGCCATGTTGAGACGTCGAACTGCGGGTGACAGCTGCGAGCCGAGGACGGGTCGTCGGCAGATGGTCGGCGGGACCGGTTCCTCACCGCAGGTCGCGCCGTTGGAAGGTTGCCCACCCGACAGCGAACAGCACAGCCGACATGGCCAGGGTGCGATGAGGGCTGCGGGTGGGAGGCCCTGGGCGAGGATGTTGCGTTGCAGGTACCAGTACCAGGGGAGTGCGTAGCGGACCGGCGCGAGGGCTTCGGCCATGGGCAGCAGGCTGTGGATGAGGTAGGTGCCGATCGCGACGGCGGCGGGGATGGCGACGGCGGGGCCGCGTCGTCCGGTGGCGGCGCCGATGGCGTAGGCGAGGCTCATGTGCAGCACGGCGAGGGCGAGCATCGCGGCGCTGGCGGCGATCAGGTGCCCGGCGGGAATGCCGGCCAGCGCCCCGACGGGCCCACCGGACGCGGCGAGAGTCACCGCGAACACGACCCCGAGGCCTGTGAGCAGCCCGACGGCTGCGGCGTAGCGTTCGGTGGCCAGGCGGGCGCGGGTGACGGGGTTGGCCAGGAGTGGTTCGTGGCGGCCGGTCTCCTCCAGCCCGCCGATGGCCGCCGCCCCGGCGCCGATCCCGAACACCAGGAAAAGGACGGGGGCGACGGTGGAGAACAGGCGGGCGTGCAGGTACCCGGCTGGGGAGGTCATGGGGACGGCGGCGTCGTAGCCGATCATGTTGCGGAACGCCTCGGGCATGGTCTTGAGGAGGTCCTCGACCTGGGCCTGGTCTTTGACCGCCGGGTACAGGGCGACGGTGAACACGACGAGCATGGCGGTGCCGATGGCCCACCAGGCGGTGGCGCGGCGGCGGTCGGCGATCATGCGGCGGGTGACGATCATGACTGGTACTCCCGCCGCGTGTAGTAGGACAGGAACACGTCTTCGAGGTCGGCCTCGTGGGTGATGATCTGCTCGACGGACAGGGTGGCGGCGGTTTTGATCACCGCGTCGACGCTGCCCTCCACGACCAGGCGCAGCAGGTCACCGTCGGCGGTCGCCTCGACGACGGCGGGCAGCGCGGCGAACGGTGCCGGGTCAGCGGGGACCGTCAGGCGCAGGTCGATGCGGGTGCGGGCAGTGCGGCGCAGCTCGGTGATGCCGGCCTGTGCCACGACGACCCCTTCGCGCAGGATCGCCACCCGTCCGGCGAGGGCCTCGACCTCGGGGAGGACGTGGCTGGACAGGAACACCGTCGCCCCGTCGGTGACGAGTTCGCGGATGAGGCTCTGGAACTCCTGCTGCAGTAGCGGATCGAGCCCGGAGGTGGGCTCATCCAGGATGAGGAGTTCCGGTCGGTGGGAGGCGGCTTGGACGATGCCGACCTTGCGCCGGTTGCCCGTGGACAACTCCCCGACCGGGCGGGACGGATCGAGGTCGAACCGGTCCTGCAGAGTGCGCTCCCATGCCCGGTCACGTCGGCCGCGCAGGTCGCCGTAGAAGTCCAGGAGCGCCTGCGCGGTCCAGCGCGGGTCGACGGGGAGATCGGCGGGCAGGTACCCGATCCTCGCGCGCACCGCCGGGTCCGCTCCGCTGCCTCCAAGCACCAGGGAGGTGCCCGAGGTTGGACGGAGGAAGTCCAGGAGCATGCGGATCGTGGTGGTCTTGCCTGCCCCGTTCGGGCCGAGGTACCCGAACACCTCGCCGCGCTCGACGCGCAGGTCGAGCTGGTCGACGGCGGTGAGCGTGCCGAACCGTTTGGTCAGGGCGTCGGTGTGAATCGCCGGGCCGTTCACAGCATTCGCCGCAGGCGGGCGGAGCCGGGGTGGGTGTTCATGGCGGTGACCTTTCGCCGTCGGGTCATCGACTCGCCGACCAGGCTTCCCGGCACACCTGTCGCTCAGCGTAGACCCGCCAACACCCCAACGCGAGTGTCCCGGGCCGCCAGCTTGACCTAGAGGAGGAGCGGGAGTGTCGCGGCGTAGCAGCCGAGGAGTACCAGGCCCTCTGGGCGGGTGACCCTGCCGGACCGGCCGAGGAACAACCAGGCCAGACCGCTGATCGTGATCATCGCTACGAGGAGGGCGATGCTGAACGTGCGGGCGGTGGTGGGGGCCGCCAGGCCGATGATGGCACCGCCGGCGAGGCTGTTGAACAGGTTGGAGCCGAGCAGGTTGCCCACGAGCAGGTCGGTGTCACCGCGCCGGCTGGCGGCGATCGCGGTGACCAGCTCCGGCAACGAGGTCCCCAGTGCGACGATCGTGAAACCGATGACGGTCGCCGGCACGCCGAGGCGGCCGGCGAGGTCGGAGGCGTTGGCGACCAGCAGTTGCGCCCCGGCGAGGGTACCGATCAGCCCCAGGATGGTTCGGGCGACCTCCGCCCAGGTTCGGGGTGGGCGCGGGGACTCAAGGAGTTCTTCGACGTCGTCGGCCAGGTCGGGTGACTGCGAGGCGGGTTCGCGGGCCAGGCGGATCAGGAACACGAGAGCTGCGGCGAACAGCACTCCGAGGACCACGCCCGCCCACGTTCCGAGGCCGAGGAGAACCGCGCCGGCCAGGGCGACCGTCGCGGCGATGGCCAGGGGCGCCTCGCGGCGCACAATGCGGGCGTGCACTACCACCGGCGCGATCAGCGCCGAGACACCGAGGATGAGGGTCACGTTGAGGATGTTGGAACCGACCAGGTTCCCGACCGCCAAGTCGGCCTCACCACGGGCCGCGGCCAACCCGGACACCAGGAACTCCGGGGCCGACGTCCCGAGGCCGATGACGACGACCCCGACGACGACAGGCGCGACGCGCAGCCCAGCCGCAAGCCGGCCGGCTCCAAGGACGAGTTGGTCTGCAGCGATGGCAAGCAGGACCAGGCCGAGCAGGGCGAGGCCGATCAGGGGCAGCATGAGCACTCCCAATGAGGGGTAGGGGACGGTGCGGCCGGCGCAGGCGTGGGGCCTGGTCAGCTGGGTTGACGTGGAGCCAGTGGCGGGGTGGGCCTCAGCAGATCGCCTCGAGGACCGCGTCTCGCAGAACGAACGCTTCGGTCATGCCAGTGGTGCAGGTGTTGGCCGACGCGCTCTGGCACCAAGGCCAGATGCGCGCGGCGGCCGTCGCGTTGGGCGATGCCGGCGGTGTGGGCGAGGATGCCCAGCCCGGCGACGTCCAGGGAGCTCAGCCGTTCGAGGTACAGGACGAGCCGGTCAGGCGGGTCGGCGTTGGCTGCTTTCTGCTCGGGCTAGGCGAACACGAAGTAGCGCAGCCACAGGTACGGCGTCGCCAACAACAACGTCACGACCGTGACGACGAGCCCGGAGCGGGTGAACTGCCAGAAGCTGATCGGCCGGCCGTTCCTCTCCGCGATACCCAGCGCCACGACATTCGCGGATGCGCCGATCGCGGTGGCGTTGCCGCCCAGGTCCGCGCCGAGGGCCAGGGCCCACCACAGGACCTGCCCGCCGGTGCCCGGGGTGGCGGCGAGGGTGGCCACGATCGGAGCCATGGTCGCCACATACGGGATGTTGTCCACGATCGCCGACAGGCCCGCTGAGCCCCACAGCAGTACCATCGTCGCCGGCAACGCCCGGCCCTCCACCGCGCCGACGGCGGCTTCGGAGACCTGGCTGATGACGCCGGTGGCCACGAGGCCGCCGACCATGACGAACAGTCCGGCGAAGAACGCCAGGGTCGGCCACTCCACATCCTTGACCACCTCGCCCGCGTCCAGGCGCGAGACGCCCAGCAGCAGTAACCCGCCGACGATCGCCACCACGGCTGGCTCCAGATGCAGCACGGTGTGCAGGGAGAACGCGGCCAGCACGGCGGCCAGAACAATCCCGCTGACGATCAGTAGTCGTACGTCGCGGATGGCGTCCCGCTCACGCAGCGCCATGACCTGCTCGGCGCGCTGCGGGTCATAGCGCAGCTTGCGGCCGAACAGCCGCCAGCACACGGCGACGAACACACCTAGTAGGACCACGATGAACGGGGCCAGGTGGCCCAGGAAGTCGTTGAACGTCAGCCCGGACTTCGAGGCGATGATGATGTTCGGCGGGTCGCCGATCAGGGTGGCGGTGCCGCCGATGTTGGAGGCCATGACCTCCGCGATCAGGAACGGCGCGACCGGGGCCGCGAGGCGGTCGCAGACCAGGAACGTGACCGGCGCGATCAGCAGGATCGTCGTCACGTTGTCCAGCGCGGCCGAGGCGACGGCGGTGACGAGCACGAGGATGACCATGACCCGGAACGGGCGGCCCCTGGCCTTCTTCGCCGCCCAGATCGCCAGGTACTCGAACACGCCGGTGCGTTTGATCACCGCGACGATCAGCATCATCCCGAGCAGTAGGATGATCACGTTCCAGTCGATGCCCGAATCCGTGGAGAAGAACGCCTTCTCCCCGTTCGTGACCCCCAGGGCCAGCATCAGCGCGGCCCCGCCGAGAGCGGCCGTCAGGCGGTGGACCCATTCGGTGACGATCAGAACGTAGGCGCCGGCGAAGATCGCCACCGCCAGCCAGCCGACCGCGGTCACGTGCCCAGCAGCCGGTCGAGCAGCGCGTCTAGCGTGATCGCCCCGACCAGCACCCCGGTGGAGTCGACCACCGCGACCAGTGGGCTGCGGGAACGGGCCATCAACGCCGCCACCTCAAGGACCGTGGCGTCACCATCCACCACCGGGAGTTCCTTCGGCTGCGACGGCAGGCACTCGGCCACCGTGCGATCCCCGAGCTCGGCGAGAAACGTGTCCGCGTGCGGCTCGTCGATCACCCGCGCCAGGGCCGGGTCGTCGCGGATGTAGGAGGGCACCGCCAGGCGCAGGACCTGGGTGCCGGGCAGAATCGTCACCGGCCGGACCTGGGCGTCGACCACGATCAGGCCGGGGAGGTTGTTCCCGGCCAGCAGCCGAGCGGCTTCCACAGCTGGGGTTGACGGTTCGACCACGGGGAACGGGGCGGCCAGATCTCGTGCGCGCATGAAAGACCTCCGGTCAACATCGCGCGACCACAGCGGTCACGGAGCCGACCAGACTTCCCGGCACACCGCCGCTGACCCTACCGGCCGTCAGGAAAACGTCAAGACCATCCGGTCTCGAGAGAAGGTCGTGTCCTCGGCCCGGGCCGTCATGTGCGCCACCGTCGGCAACGGGCTCATCGTGCGCAATCGGTTTGTGGCCGACCGCACGCCGTTCGACGCGTTCGCCTGCGGAGCAGTGAAAAGTGGGAAGCCAGCCCGGGCCTCACATCACCCCGTGGCCCGTACCAGGCGTGGCCCGGCCCCATCCAGATCGGCCCGGCTGGCCGCGTCGGGGAGGTCGGTGAAGGACACGAGCGCCCACGGGAACGGCGCGCTGGCCCGCGTGTCCAGCCGGATCCGCAGTTCGGTGACGGCGGTGGCGTACCGCGCCCGTGTCTCCATCGGACGGACGCGGAAAGGGCCGCGACGCGACACCCGCGGCGTTGGTCGCGAACCTGGGCGAGGCGAGGCCGCCCAGATCGAGGACGTGCCGTGTCCGACGGGTGATGTCGCCGGTGGACCACCACAGCGTCCCGCCGTGTGCGAGGACGGCGCCCACCTCGCGGGCCACCTGGACGAGTCGCGGCTGCTGGTGTCGTGGAGGGTTGGGCGACCCAGGCACCCGTGTCCGACGGAAGCCGTCGGACACGGATTCACGGTTGCGTCGCCTCTAGACGGCGACCTTGTCGAGGAGGAACTCGTACTGGCCGAACTTGGTGTAGACGTGCCCGCCGATGGACTGGACCTTGGACGACCCGGGCAGGCAGGAGATGTTCTCCCCGACGGCGGTGCCCTGCAGCGTGAACCAGGAGACCTCGCCCCGGCCGTTGTTGTTCTTGACCACGACCGAGGACTGGGTCTGACTGCGTTGGGTGGGGCCGTTGATGTTGTTGGTCAGACGTTCCCCGGTGGCGTTGAACGCGATCTGCATCTCCAGGGCGCTGTCCTTGGTGAGGGTGCCGTAGTAGGTGCTCGCGGAGTAGTCAGACACCTCGCCTCCGCAGCTGTTCGGAGGCGGCACGATGGACGCCGACGCTGACGCGGGGACGGCCGTGACCGCCAGGCCGGTCAGCAGTGCTGCCGTGGCGATGGAACGGGTGCTCTTGGACATGAAGTAAGACCTTCCCTAATATGGATGAATCGGTCAAACAATATGCCGCGCTTCGGGTAGATCGATCATGGGGTGGCGGTTCAGGTGCGGGAGGCGACGACTTTCAGGGCGCCGGTGCCGACCGGGTCGGGGAACGTCTCGTAGGCGTCGTTGAAGGAGGCCTCGGGTGTAGACTCCTGAGGAGATCCACAGCCGGCTGGCCTGCGTAGACCCCATGTTCCGCAGCGGTGCTCCGGGGGAGGTGGAACCACGGTCGCGCCGCGAACTCCTGCGCATCAACCTGTGGCTGGTCCCGACCGTCGAGATCGGCGCGGCGATCGGGTGGTTCCTCCTCACACGCTCGTGTGACCTGGCCTCCTGCCGGGGCGGGTTCACCCTGCCGGGCAGGGTGATCAGTGGGGGCGGCTTCCGGTTGAGCCTGACCGCCCTCTCGCCGTCAGTCCTCGTCGTACTGCGTCAGCGGCATGACAGGGTCGTGACAGGGGGCGGGTCGATTCTTTGCGGCATGGACAACACGCAGACCCCTGTAACGGGGAAGAAGGTCGCCCGGCCGAACCGCGTCGTCGAGCTGCTGCTCGCTGACCGGCACTCCCTTCCGCTGTCGATCGCGCTGCACCTCGTGCCCGGCGCCCTGATCGTCGCCGCCTACCTGTTGCTCGCCGAACCGTTCGTCACGGCGATCGGCTACCCGATCTTCCTGGCCTGGGCGATCGCCCTGGTCGTGGTGCTCGCGCCGGTGCAGTTCGGCCTGTTGTGGCTGGGCCGCAGGCGCAACGGCCGGTTCTCGCTGCGCGGGGTGGTGCGCTACCTGGACAGGCCCATCCCGCGCGGGAAGGTCGCCGCCATCATCGCCGGCCTCATCGTGTGGATGACGGTGGTGGCACTCGCGCTCACCCCACTGGACAACCTCGTCTTCGACACCTTCTTCACCTGGATCCCCTTCGAGGGCGCGGGGGGCAGTGCGACGACCTACATCGACGGGTACTCGCATTCGAGCCTGGTCATCACGATGTTGATCTGCCTCCCCCTGACCGGGTTCACCCTGCCCCTCGTCGAGGAGTTCTACTTCCGCGGCTTCCTGCTGCCCCGCATCTCCCACCTGCGCTGGGGAGCTCCCGTGCTCAACACGGTCCTGTTCTCGGTGTACCACTTCTGGGCACCGTGGACCGTCCTGTCGAAGATCATCTTCCTGTTCCCGGCCGTCTGGCTCGTCTGGCGCAAGCACGACATCCGGCTGTCGATCGGCATGCACCCCGGTACGGCCCTGCTCATGGCCACGCTCGGCACCATCGCCATCATCCTGGGCCTCGCGCCGTAGTCAGAGGCCACCACGGGCATCCCGATACCTTGCCTCTCCAACTACCTTGACAGTCACAGTACCGCGGAGTTACGGTTCTGCTCGGAGGTGCTGAATGAGCACGAGCAAGATCACTTCGGATCTGCTGCGCGGGAACGCCGACACGATGATCTTGCGGCTTCTGGCGGAGGCGGACCGCTACGGCTACGAGATCGTCAAGCTGATCGCCGAGCGCTCCCAGGGGGAGTACGAGCTCAAGGAAGCCACGATGTACTCCAGCGTCCGGCGGCTGGAGGCCGAGGGTGACATCACGTGGTACTGGGGCGACGAGTCCCAGGGCGGCCGGCGCAAGTACTTCAAGATCACCGACAGGGGTCGGGCGACCTATGCGCGCAACAAGAGCAACTGGGACTACGCCAAACGCGTACTCGACACACTGCTGTGAGGGGACACCGACGATGAGCGACAAGCTGAACGAGTACGTGTACGGTCTCTTCGCCGCCTACGAGGGCACGAAGAGCATCAGCGAGCTGAAGACGGACCTGCTCGCGGACCTCCAGGAGCGGTTCCGCGAGCTGCGGGCCGAGGGCAAGGACGAGGCGACGGCGTTCGAGTTGACCGTCGACAGCATCGGCGACATCGAGGAGACGGTGCGGGAGATGTCCAACCTCTCCGGGATGCTCGAGCGGCAGATGGTGACGAGTTTCGACGCGAGCAACCTGGCCGGCAGTGACTTCGCCGGCGTCACCGTGCGCGACGGCCGGTTCTCGGCGAGCGCGCTGCGCGGCGCCGACTTCTCCAACGCCGAGATCGCCGGCGCCAAGTTCAAGGCGAGCGATGTCGCCGAGGCGAACTTCGACGGGGCCAGGCTGACCGACGCGAACTTCACGGTGTCGGACCTGTCGCGCGCCAGCTTCCGCAGGGCACGCCTGCTCCGCGTGGACTTCAGCATGTCCGGCCTCACCGACACCCGGTTCGTCGAGACCACGTTCACCGACGTCACGTTCCGCATGACCGACCTGCGCAAGACCGTCCTGGAGCGCTGCGTCTTCGCCGGAGTGGACTTCTCCTACGCCGATCTGCGCGGTCTCACCTTCGACGGGATCCCCTTCACCAGCGTGAACTTCGACAAGGCGGCCCTGGAGGGCGTCTCGATGCGGGGTGCGACGCTGCGCGACGTGTCCTTCCGCGGCACGAGCAAGAAGTACTACAAGGCCCTGCGCACCGTGAACTTCGACGGCGCGCGCATGGACAAGCTGACCTACGCCGCCCTCAAGGGCTGGGGCGTGGAACCCGCCAACGTGATCGTCGAGTAGGGAGAAACCCGGTTCCCCAGGCGGTATTCGAGATCCGTTGACGGGATCCATCGCCGGCTTGACGCCGTGGCGGCGCCCGTCAGCCGAGGTGCACCACGGGCCTGCGGTGCGGGTCGGGTTCGGCGCGGCGGAGCACCTCCCGGGTCACCGGGGCCGTCTCGCCGACGCCGGTGAACAGGTGCCGCAGCATCCGGTCGGCGAGGCTGTCCTCGGTCCATCCGAAGTGCGCGTGCGGCACGACGCCCGTCTCATCGCGGATCGCCAGCAGGACGGCGGCGAGGGTGGCCGGGGTGGGCGGGCCGTAGACCCGCAGGTTGCCGTCCTCCTCGTACACCCTGGGCTCGTCGGTGTTGACCGGGCTGATCGTGAGGAACAGTCCGCCGGGCACCGGGACGCAGCCGGGTTCGCGGACCACGATCGGCACCGCTCCGCCGTGCGCGGCGGCGGTGACGAGCCGGTGCACGGCCGGGTCGAGCACCGCGCGGGAAGCCGGGGGGAGGAAGGAGCGGCGCATCCGGTACGCCGCCGCCGCGAGCACCACGCCCACGACGACGAGTACCAGAAGAGTTTCGGTGATCACGCGCTGATCCTGGGCCCGCCGCGCGCCCGAGGGCAGGGTCCCATACGCGATCCCTACGGCCGCCGACGAAAAAACGACGCGATCCCTACGCCGCAGCCGCACGTTGGAGCGCGCCATGCCACCGTGTGACGCACGGGGAGTGGGCGGTGGAGACCCGCGCCGCTTTCTGGTGCACGAGCGTGACGACCAGCGGATGCGCGTGATGGTGGCCCGTGGCGACCGGCCGGGGTGCTTCCTCGGCTGGCGGCGTTCCGTTGACGCGGGCGTAGGTTCCGCGTAGTGCCGGCGTAGAGATCGCGTCAGGACGGCTGGTACCCGTCGGCGGTGGGTGTTTGACTTGGCGCGTCGGGCCCGAGGGTTCCAGCGGGGCCCGCGAACCTGGCGCGGCTGTGGCACCGGCATGCAGATGCGTTCCACCGGTGCCACGTCCCGACAAAGCCGCCGCGCCCGTGCGACCCGACCGGAAGCCCCTCCGCCGGGTCGCTGGCGGGGTCCGCGCGCCGCACTCCGGGCGCGGACCCCGCCACCGAACAGCTGTGGGGCCGGTGAGCCGGGAAGCCTGGTCGGCGCGGACGTCCACAACGGACACGAGTGTCGGGAGCGGTGCCATGGTCCCATCGTCAGAACCCCACGGGACGACCTCCTCGGTGTGGTGGAGCCGGACCACGAGCTGGCGGGCCGCCCTGGTCCTCCTCGCGCTCGCGGCGCTCCTGGCCATCACCGGCACCGCGCTGCCGGGCCTGGCGCGCCTCGGGGTCCTGACCTGCGCGGCCCTGCTGATCCTGCTCGCGGCGACGGTCTGCCAGGTCGTGGTGCGCATCGACGTGTACGCCGTCCGCGTCCACCGCGGCCTCCTCCCCGGGGCCGGCACCCGGGTCCCGTTGCGCATGATCCGGTCGGTGCGGACGGTCCCGGCGGGGCCGTGGTCCTGGGACGGCTGGGGCTGGCGGTGGCTGCCCCGCCGGAGCCGTGCGGTGCTGCTGCGGTCGGGCGAGGCGCTGGAACTGGAGCTCATCTCCGGCGCGCTCGTCCTGGTGAGTGTGGACGACGCGCGGCAGGCGACGCTGGCGCTGCGGCTGATGGACGGGCACTCGGGCGGAGTCATCAAAAATTCGTCAATTCGGTACTCGGATCATTGATCCCGCAATGCGGGAATGCTTGACTGGTTGGCATGACCCGCCGGGACCCGAGCACACGAGTGCGCCGCCGAGGAGTTGGCTCGTCCACCCCTCGTGCGCTGCGCCCATCCCGGCACGGCATTCCTCGCGGCTGCCATCGACCCGGCCACTGACCACCGCCGCCGCACGCTGATCCCCATCGCGAGCTGTCCCGCATTCCGGGACGGTCGGTGAGTGTGCGCGGCATTCCTGAGCCTGCCCCGGCGGCACGTGCCCGGATCTGAGGGGACCGGGCGCGACCGCCGGGGTAGGTGCCCCTGACCAGTTCCGTGTCCGGCGTCCGCCGGTCCGTCACGCCCGGCGGACGCCGGACACGGAACCTCCCCGGACATCGGACGCTGAGCTCGTCCAGACGTCGATCACGGAGCCCACCAGAAATCGCGGAGCCCACCAGGAAGGGAAGAGGCCATGCCCGAAGGACACACCCCGCGCACGGTACTGGTCACCGGGGCCACCAGCGGGATCGGCTACGCGCTGGCCCGCCGCCTCGCCGCCGACGAGAACGTCACGGTCGTCCTGCATGCCCGCACCGCCCGGGAGGGTGACGACGCCGCCGAACGCCTCGTGAAGGACGGCGCGGAACCACTGCGCCTGCGGACGGTCGCCGCCGACTTCTCCCGACTGGCGGACGTCGCCACGATGGCCCGCCGGATCACGGCGGAGTTCCCCCATCTCGACGTGCTCGTCAACAACGCCGCCGTCGCCGGGGCCCGCAGCCGGATCCTCACCGTGGACGGCCACGAGCTGACGCTGCAGGTCAACTATCTCGCCCCCTACCTGCTGACCCGCAGGCTGTGGCCGGCGCTGACGGCGTCGCCGTCCGGACGGGTGGTCAACGTGTCCTCGGTCCTGCACCGCGACGGCCAGCTGCACTGGAACGACCTGAGCCTGTGGGGCCGCTACACCCCGTTCGCGGCGTACACGCAGTCCAAGCTGGCCCTGTCGATGCTCACCACCGCGCTCGCCGAGCGGGGCGGCGGCCTGCCGAAGGCCGTGAGCGTGCACCCGGGGATCGTGGCGACGGACATGCTCGGCCGGTACGCGGCCAGCGGCGCGCCCGTCACCGACGCCGTCGGTCCGCTGGCCTGGCTGGCGGGGGAGGACTGCGCGGCCGACAACGGCGGCTTCTACGAACGCGACGTCCCGCGCGGCCTCGCACCACTGGCTGTGGACCGCGCCGCCGTCACCCGGCTGTGGGAACTCACCGCGCGCCTGACCGGCCAGTCCGACTGACTCGGGCTGACGCCGGCCGGGTCCGGCCCACCCCACCACATCTGTCCGGCCCGCCGACGGCGCGCCGGTGTGCCACCGTGCCGGCGACCCGCCGGCCTGTCTCCCCTGGATGGATCATGTCTCAGCCTGTTTCCCCGACCGCCCTGGTCACCGGCTCCTCCGACGGCATCGGGTACGACACCGCCCGTCGGCTCGCCGTGGGCGGCTGGAACGTCATCGTGCACGCCCCCACCGCCGACGCCGCGGAGGAGGCCGTCATGCGGCTGGTCCGCGACGGGGCCGACCCGCTGCGGCTGGAGTTCGTGGTCGCCGACTTCTCCCGCCTCGACGACGTTGTGGCCATGGCCGCCCAGATCCTCGCCACCCACTCAAGGATCGACGCCCTGGTCAACAACGCGGCGATCGCCGGGCGGGAGAGCCGCACGGTCACCGGCGACGGCAACGAACTGACGTTCCAGGTGAACTACCTGGCGCCGTACCTGCTGACGAGGCTCCTGTCCGGCGCGCTCAACGCGGCCCGGGCCGGTCGGGTCGTCAACGTGTCCTCGGCGCTGCATGTCACCGGCAACCTGGACTGGGCCGACCTCAACCGGTCGCACCGCTACGCCCCGGTCGCCGCCTACGCCCAGTCCAAGCTGGCCCTGAGCATGTTCACGGTCGGCCTGGCCGGCCACGAGGCGAACCGGTTAACGGCGGTCAGCGTGCACCCGGGAGTGGTCGACACCCGTCTGCTCCCCCTCTACAGCCGCGTCGGCGCTCCGGTCGGCGACGCCGGCACCGTGCTGGCGCAGCTCGCCTCGCCGGAGACGGACGTCGTCAACGGCGCCTACTACGAGGGCCTGAGTCCGCGCCGTCCGGCGGGCCTGGCGGAGAACCTCCGCGCCGTGTCGCGGCTGTGGAAGATCAGCGGCCGGCTCACGGGCCTCGAACAACCCGCCGTCGCGCGGCAGGCGGCATAGCCGTGGGGAAGAGGGCACGGAAGAAGCGCGCGCGGCGCAAGAACAAGGCCAACCACGGCAGGCGGCCGGGAGCCTAGGGAATGCGGAGTGGGGCGGCCGGTCGTCGCCCCATTTCCCGGGTCTCTAGAACACGATCTCCACGGCCAGCAGGGCGCCCAGCGCCAGCAGGACCACCCGGAACACCTTGACGACCCGTGGGCTGACCTCGGACGGATCGGTGGGCTGCGCGACCCGTGCGGGCCTCGGTCGATGACTCATATCCGCATGGTGGACCTGGGAAGGCCCGCGCGGCACCGGTCCTGACGGGATCACTACGCCGTCCCGGCGAAAAACCACGAAATCCTGACGGGTACGCCGCGGGTGCGCTTGTCCGGTGTGCTCGCCGCGCGGGCGGCACGGCGGACGTGCCCGATGTTCGGGGCACGCGCCCGGCCGTGTACTCCCCGCGCTGGAGGCACGGCGGGGCGCGGGGTCGACCGTGGTGCCCCCTGTCGGGCGATTTTTGCTCTATCACCCTTTGGTATTGGTCGGAAGGCAATCCGGCGCCGCGCCCGTCGGGAAAGCGTCAAGAATGCCGGCCCGGCCGTAGGGATTGCGTATAGACCTCTGGTCCACGGCCTGAGCAGGGGTTGTACTTCCTGACGCGGTCGAAGGGCGACCGTGGTCGAACGTTCGTCAGGGAGCAGTCGTGTGGATCAGGCCGGGCGGGTGGGCGCCGGTGGCGGAGGAGACCCCGCTGGGGATCAACATCGCCCTCGGTTCGGCGCTGCTCCTCGTCACGGCGTTCCTCGCCGCGATGGTTCCGGGCTCGGAGCCGGTCGTGCGGTACGCGGTCCTCGTCCTCGCGGTCGCCCTGTTCGCGGCGGTGACCGGGGACGCGTTCGCCCTCGGGTTCGTCGTCCTGGTCGGATTCGCCATCTTCAACGGTTTCCTGGTGAATCGACTGGGTGAGCTGTCCTGGCATGGTTTGACCGATATGTTGCGTCTGGGAGCACTGGTGCTGGCAGCGACAACGGGGCTCGCGGCGGGGGAGGCGTACCGACTGGTCCGCCGCCACCGCGAGCCCCGGCCATGGGTCAACCGACCCGAGATCCCGGGCGCTTCCGAGCTGTCCGGTACGTCATTCAACGAAGAGGAGAAGCACGGTGCCTGATCTGGCGTACGTGGTGCTGACCGTGGCTGTGTTCGCGGTCCTGGCGCTGGTGGTCAGAGGGGTGGAGAAGCTGTGAACGCAGTCAACTTCATCGGCCTGGTCCTCGCTGTCGGGCTGGCCCTGTTCCTGGTGGCGGCCCTCTTGTTCCCGGAGCGCTTTTAATGAACACGACTACAGCCGGCGTGATCTTCGTCGGCGCCCTGATCGCCGCCCTGGTGATCTCCTACCGCTTCTTCGGCGACTACATGTTTCGCGCCCTGACCGGCACGAAGCACAACGTGGTCGAGCGCGGCGTCTACAAGGTGATCGGCGCGGACCCGGCGAAGGAGCAGACCTGGGGAACCTACGCCCGCAGCGTGCTGGCCTTCTCCCTGCTGTCGGTGCTGTTCCTGTATGCGTTCCAGCGCGTGCAGGACAAGTTGTGGCTGAACCTCGGTTTCCCGGCGGTGAAGGCCGACCAGGCGTGGAACACCGCCGTGAGTTTCATGTCCAACACGAACTGGCAGTCGTACTCGGGTGAGTCCACGATGGGCCACCTGGTGCAGATGTCGGGCCTGGCGGTGCAGAACTTCGTGTCCGCCGCCGTCGGGGTCGCCGTCGCGGTGGCCCTGGTGCGCGGGTTCGCCCGCAGTAAGACCGACCAGTTGGGCAACTTCTGGGTCGACCTGACCCGGGTCTGCCTGCGGGTCCTGCTGCCGGTCGCGGTGGTCGGCGCGATCATCTTCGTCGGCGCCGGCATGATCCAGAACTTCTCGACGGGTACCGACGTCACGACGCTCGCCGGTGCGACCCAGCACGTCACGGGCGGCCCGGTCGCGAGCCAGGAAGTGATCAAGGAGCTGGGTACCAACGGCGGCGGTTTCTACAACGCCAACTCCTCGCACCCGTTCGAGAACCCGACGACGTGGACGAACTGGCTGGAGATCTTCCTGATCCTGTTCATCCCGTTCAGCCTGCCGAGGGTGTTCGGCCGGATGGTGGGCGACAAGCGCCAGGGCCTGGCGATCGCGGCCGTCATGGGCATCATCGCCATTGCCAGCACAGTCGGTGTGATGGCCCTGGAGACGAATGCCCCGGGCACCGTTCCCCAGGCTGTGGGTTCCTCGATGGAGGGCCGGGAGACCCGGTTCGGGGTGGCCAACTCCGCGACGTTCGCGGCTGCCACGACGCTGACGTCCACGGGCGCGGTGGACTCCTTCCACGACTCCTATTCGGCGCTCGGCGGCGGCATCCTGATGCTGAACATGCAGCTCGGGGAGGTCGCGCCCGGCGGCACCGGCTCCGGCCTGTACGGCATGCTGGTCCTGGCGGTGATCACGGTCTTCGTGGCCGGCCTGATGGTCGGGCGGACACCCGAGTATCTCGGGAAGAAGATCGGCGCCCGGGAGATCAAGTTCGCCTCGCTCTACTTCCTGGTGACACCCTGCCTGGTACTCGTCGGCACGGCTCTTGCCATGGCGAGCGAACGGGAACGCTCCAGCATGCTCAACTCCGGGCCGCACGGCTTCTCCGAGGTGCTCTACGCGTTCAGTTCCGCCGCGAACAACAACGGTTCGGCGTTCGCCGGTATCTCGGTGAACACGCCCTGGTACAACACGGCCCTGGCCGTCGCGATGCTGCTCGGCCGCCTGCTGCCGATCATCTTCGTACTCGGCCTCGCCGGCTCCCTGGCCCGGCAGCGGCCCACCCCGGCCTCCGCCGGCACGCTGCCCACCCACCGGCCGCTGTTCGTCGGCATGGTCGTCGGCGTGACCGTCGTCCTGGTCGCCCTGACATTCCTGCCGGCCCTCGCCCTCGGCCCCATCGCTGAGGGGCTGTTCTAGACATGACAAGGACTGAGATGGCACACGATGTCGCCGTGGCATCGGCCCCCAAGAGCCCCGGACGAGTGTCCGCCGGCCTTCTGGACCCCAAACAGCTCTACAAGTCGCTGCCGGACGCGCTGCGCAAGCTCGACCCGCGCACCCTGTGGCGCAACCCGGTCATGCTCATCGTGGAGATCGGTTCCGTGTTCACCACGGTGCTGGCCATCACGAAGCCGAGCTTCTTCGCCCTCGCGATCACCGTGTGGCTGTGGCTGACGGTCCTCTTCGCCAACCTGGCCGAGGCCGTCGCCGAGGGCCGGGGCAAGGCGCAGGCCGACACCCTGCGCCGGGCCAAGACCGACATGGTCGCCCGCCGGCTGCTGGGCTGGAAGCCCGGAGCGCCGGACGGCGCCGAGGAGTCGGTGGCCGCCAACCAGCTCCAGCTCGGCGACATCGTCATCGTGGAGGCCGGGCAGCTGATCCCGGGCGACGGCGACGTGGTCGAGGGCATCGCCAGCGTCGACGAGTCGGCGATCACGGGCGAGTCGGCCCCGGTCATCCGGGAGTCCGGTGGGGACCGCAGCGCGGTCACCGGCGGCACCCGGGTGTTGTCCGACCGGATCGTTGTGAAGATCACCCAGAAGCCGGGGGAGAGCTTCATCGACCGGATGATCGCCCTCGTGGAGGGTGCGAGCCGGCAGAAGACGCCGAACGAGATCGCGCTGAACATCCTGCTCGCCTCGCTGACGATCATCTTCCTGATGGCCGTCGCGACCATGCAGCCCCTGGCGATTTTCGCGAAGAACGGCTCCCCGGCGCTGGACTCCGCCGTGCTCGACGGCAACGGCGTCACGGGCATCGTGCTGGTGTCGCTGCTCGTGTGCCTGATCCCCACCACGATCGGCGCGCTGCTGTCCGCGATCGGCATCGCCGGCATGGACCGCCTCGTCCAGCGCAACGTCCTGGCCATGTCGGGCCGGGCGGTCGAGGCGGCGGGTGACGTCAACACGCTGCTGCTCGACAAGACCGGCACGATCACGCTGGGCAACCGGCAGGCGAGTGACTTCGTACCCGTCGCCGGGGTTTCGCCGGACGAGGTCGCCGACGCCGCTCAGCTGTCGAGCCTGGCCGACGAGACTCCCGAGGGGCGCTCGATCGTCGTGCTCGCCAAGGAGCGGTTCGGTCTGCGGGCCCGCGAGGAGGGCGTGATGACCCATGCCACGTTCGTGCCGTTCACGGCCCAGACCCGGATGTCCGGGGTCGACCTGGCCGAGGACGCGGGCGTTCGGCAGATCCGCAAGGGTGCCGCCTCAGCCGTCATGAAGTGGGTCCGCGACAACGGCGGACACCCCACCGACGAGGTCGGCGCCGCGGTGGACGCGATCAGTGGCTCCGGCGGCACCCCGCTCGTCGTGGCCGAACTGCGCCCCGGCCAGCCCGCGCACACCCTCGGGGTGATCCACCTCAAGGACGTGGTCAAGGCCGGGATGCGGGAGCGGTTCGACGAGATGCGCCGGATGGGCATCCGCACCGTGATGATCACCGGCGACAACCCGCTGACCGCGAAGGCCATCGCCGACGAGGCCGGCGTGGACGACTTCCTCGCGGAGGCCACCCCGGAGGACAAGCTCGCCTACATCAGGAAGGAGCAGGAGGGCGGCC
>NZ_JAQZSH010000063.1:0-7575 GCF_053902585.1 Longispora urticae | reverse complement strand
GGGCGGCGGCGTAGGCCGCCGCCCGGCCGGCCCACAGCGTCGACAGCTCCCGGTAGAGCCGGTCGTGTTCGGCCTCCGTGCCGATCAGGGGGCGTCGGTCCGGGTAACGGAGGTAGTGCACGATCGCGTCGGCCGTGTAGCCCGGGGCCACGTCGAGCCGGTCCTCGCCGAGGGACCACCACCTGCCGTGGACCCGGACCTTCGGGGTGGGCAGCACGTCGGTGATGTCCGCCCACGGTGCGCGCCGGGACCGGAACATGCCGGCGAACTCGACCCCGGCGGGAGTCAGGATCACCCTCGGCCCGGGGCGGAACGCCAGCACCGTGGACACCAGGAGCGCCAGCGCGTACATCGCGCTGACCGCGGTTCTCGCCGGCCCGGCGTCCAGCACCGGCAGTATGATCATGCCGGGGACGGCCAGGGAGGCGGCCGCCAGGAGCAGCCGGCGGGCCCGCCCACGCAGCCGGGGCGGGGCGACGAACGCGCCGTCGCGCACGACGAGCCGTGCCGGCGTCCTGCTCCACGTGATGTCCAGGAACAGGGCGGCGGTGGTGAGGCCGAACAGGACCAGGACCGCCGTGAAGTACAACCCGCCGGAGACGCCGGACGTCCGGTCCCACACCGTCAGGCGGGCGGCGAGCACACCGAGGCTGCCCACGAGCGCGACGACGACCAGTACGAGGTGGATCCGGTCCCGGCGGGGGGCGGCCATGGGCTGAGGTGCACGGAACGACGGGGGCATGGCTACCACGGTAGGGGGGTGCGGGCTCCCTCGCTGCCCCGCGCCAGGGCGCGCCCACGGACGCACGGGTTGGCGCCACGGTGACCGGTACCCGTTAAAGGGGTGCGGGTCGGGTGTGTCGTGCGATTCCCCCGGGTCGGAACAGGGTAAGCGTGGACCATGGGATGGTGGAGAACGCTCCGGGAGCGGCACGGCTGGCTCCGGCACGTGGTCAGGGCGTTCCACCGGTACGACGAGACGTCCGCCGGGCTGCTCGCCGCCGGGGTCACCTACTACTCGTTCTTCGCCGTGCTGGCCCTGAGCGTGTTCAGCCTGGCGATGGCCGGCGTGCTGTTCGGCGACGTGCCGCAGGTCCGCGAGTCGGTGCGCGAGTTCGTGGCGGCCAACATCCCCCGGGTGCAGGTCGACGCGCTGCTCGCGGCGAGCGGCCGGGTGGGGCTGATCGCGATGGCCGGCTTCCTGCTGGCCGGACTGTGGTGGGTGGAGAGCACCCGGTCGTCGATCCGGGCGATCTGGCGGCTGCCGCGCGACCCCGGGCAGATCCTCGTCCGGTACGCGTGGGACCTGGCCGTCCTCGCCGGCCTCGGGCTGCTGCTGGCCGCGTCGATCGGGCTCCAGTTCGGCACCGACGCGTTGCTGGGCTGGCTGGTCGCCGACGCGGCCGGCTGGGCGGCGACCGGGCTGGGCGTGCTGCTCGGCATGGCCGTGAACGCGGCACTCGCCGCGGCGCTGCTGATCGGGGTGCCCCGGTTGCGGATGTCGTTCCGGCGGGTGGTCGGGCCCGCGCTGCTCGTGG
Organism: Longispora urticae; assembly: GCF_053902585.1. Classification (NCBI taxonomy): domain Bacteria; kingdom Bacillati; phylum Actinomycetota; class Actinomycetes; order Micromonosporales; family Micromonosporaceae; genus Longispora; species Longispora urticae. The sequence goes on along the minus strand of NZ_JAQZSH010000063.1, from coordinate 6,037 downwards.
CCGGGGGGCTGGAGCTGCTGAAGACCGGTGGGCGGCTGTACATCGGGGCGACGGTGGCGAACCCGGCGTACCAGGTGGTCGCCGGCTCGGTCGGGCTGCTCGTGTTCCTGTACCTGCTCAACCAGCTGCTGTTCCTCGCCGCCGCGCTGACGGCGACCAGCGACGCCGGCACGGTGTACGACCTCGGCTGTCGGCGGCGGCTGCTGCCGGGCCGCCGCACGCGTCCGGCGGCCCGGATCGCGTCGGACCCGCCGCCCGCGTGACCGCGCACACCGGCGGGGTGTCAGGGATCCGTCACTCCGCCGAAACCGGCACCCACGACAGTTGCGTCCCGGCCACGGCGGGCTGATCCTGGCTATGGGTCAAGTCAGCGGTTGCGTCGCGTCATGACACAGAGGACGGTGATCGGTCCCCGATGAGGATCCAGCCCCGCAGAGAAACCCTCGGAATCTGGCGTTCGACGATCCGGTCCTCGCTCAGGGACGGCGCCTGGGTGTGGGGCGGCCGGGACGGGTCGAACTCCGTCAGCGACGCCGAACAGCTGCTCTGCCTGATGGTCCCGGCCACCCGGGTCGCCACGTTCCGCCTGGAGCGCCCCGACGAGACCGCCGACGACGTCGTGCGCGCGCTCGGCGAGCTGGGCGACCGGCTGGAGATCCCGAGGTTCCTGGTCCGGGTGATCCGGGAGTACTTCGACCGCCACACCGCCGAGGACGGCACCCCGGTCTTCTCCGGGGAGGACTACCTCGTCTCCGGGGACCCGCGCGCGCCGATCTCCGACGCCCAGCGCGACCTCCAGGTCGTCGACTCCTTCGCCATGTCGATCACGTTGGCGCTCGCCACGATCGGCTTCCTCCAGGAGTACAGGCCGGAGGGGCGCAAGAAGGAGGAGCAGGAGGAGATCAACCGGCTGCGGGAACTGGCCAGCAACCGGCTGTCCGCCGCGATGGTCGGCCTGCTGCGCAGCTTCACGGTGTACGTGTTCAGCGCCGACTCCGCCGAGGGCTCGGCCCTGATCCGCACGATCAACCAGGACCGGACGACCCCCGAGGCGGTGGTATCCGCGTTCCGCCGGCAGATGCAGGAGACCGCGGCCGGGCTGCGGGACCTGAGCATCGGCTCCGGCGCCACGGTCTACATCGAGGACTCGCTGCACTCCACCCAGCTGTTCGAGTGCGGCTGGTCCTGGGGCATCGTGCGGGACGCGCCGGAGGTCGTCACCCCGGAGCGGGTCGGCCGGCAGCCGGACGGGGTGGCCGGGGCCGCGCCGTACCTGTACTTCACGGTGGTCGCCCTCGACGCCCTCCAGGACCTGTTCTCCGAGCGGACCCGGATCCTCGGGCTGCTCAACGACAACCAACTGCACCTCGCCCAGGCGTTGCGGATCCGCTGGGACCTGACCCAGGCGTACTGGTCGAAGATCGCCATGTTCGGCGACGGCACGTGGCCGCTGGAGGACCTCCCCTGGCGCACCACGGACGACAGGGAGTCCGACTACTCCACCCTCCTGGTGACCTCGATCGTCGTGCACCACATCGCCACCAAGGATCGGTCCGACGCCCACCTGACCCGGGTCGGCGGCGTGCTGTCCACCCTGGCGGGGCGCGGCCGGATCACCCAGCGCGCGTCGCTGGACGCGGCCGCGGCCGTGGCCATGCACTCCCCCGGCGTGCCGTTAGCCCTCGGCGGCGCCGAGGACCGGGACGGGCCGCCGCTGCTGTGGTTCGCGTCGGACTTCGGCCCGCAACTCCTCAAGCGGACGATCAGCATCGCCGGCCTGTTCAGCGAGCCCCGGCGCCGCCAGCAGTTCGTCGACCTCGCCGACGACGTCTGGGACCACCTGCGTCGCCGCCGGCTCGGCAGGGGCCCCGGCGACCGGCTGTGGGACCAGCCGGCCCTGGCCTTCCCGAGCCTGTCGACCATCGACCACCACGAACCCTCCTGGTACTACACGGAACGGATCGTCGAGTGCCTCGTCGCGGCGGCCACCCTGATCACCAGGGGCCCGCAGTCGAGCGAGCGGGCCGTGGCGCACGCCCGGGACCTGCTCAGCGAGGCGGAGGTCATCTTCGACCAGGAACTGCTGGCCAACCCGGCGAACAACGCGCGGGCCATCCGGATCAAGCACCAGTGGGTGGAGGAGAGACTCAGCCGTGCCCGGTACTGGCTGACCCGCCGGCCCGGTACCGCCGAGTCCCTCGCCAGGGAGGTGCTGGTCGAACTCGACGCGCTCGTGGCCGCCCGGCAGGACCTGTCCGAGGCGGGCTGACATGCTCGTGTTCTCCACCTCCGACAAGGGCGGCACCGGCCGGTCGGTGATCAGCTGCAACATCGCCTACCGCCGGGCCCTCGACGGCGGCGACGTCTGCTACCTCGACTTCGACTTCGGCTCGCCGACAGCGGGGGCGATCTTCAACATCGGCTCGGCGGTACGCGGCGCGCGCCCCGACACCGGCCTGCACTCCTACCTCCAGGGCCGGACCTCCGCCCCGGTCCGCACGGACGTGTGGTCGGAGTCCAACCACGAGAGCTCCCGGTCCCGGCCGGCCGGCGCGGGGCAGCTGGTGCTGGTCCCCGGCGACCAGGGCGGCGGGGAGTTCTCCGCGACCAAGGACGCCATCACCCGGTGCGTACGGCTGTTCCGCCGGCTCGAGGAGGAGTTCGAGCTGTGCTTCGTGGACCTCAGCGCGGGCCGCTCGTACGCGACGGAGATCGTGCTGGCGGCCACGGCGGCCCCGGAGCTGCGGTCCACGGTGTTCCGCTGGCTCGTGTTCCACCGGTGGACCCGCCAGCACGTCATCGCGGCGGGCGGGCTGGTCAACGGGCCCCGGGGCATCATCGCCGCCGGCGTCGACCGGGGGCACGACCGGGAGCGCCTCGTCAACGCCATCCGGTACGTGCGGACCGCCGTCGTGGACCCGGAGTCGGAGTCGCTGGCCTCGTTGCGGGCCGGGCAGGTCACCTGGCTCAAGGCGTGCAACGAGCAGCTCAAGCAGTTGGCGAGCCGGGAGGGTGTCGGCGCGGCGGTCACCCTCGGGCAGGTACCGCTGGACCCGGTGCTGCAGTGGCGGGAGCAGTTGTTGACGGACAGCGACCTGTACAAGTACCAGATCGCCAACCGGGAGACCGTGGACGCGTTCCAGGGGCTCGCCCAGCGGCTGTTCGACGACGACGTCTGGTCGGCCCGGTGACGAGCGTGTTCCGGGAGGCCAGCGCCGACCGTGCGCTCGCGGAGGTGCCGCTGTCGCACCTGTCGCTGGAGCTGGGGCACCTGTACATGGAGGACTTCGCGGAGGGCGAGGCGCGGTTGCGCGCGCACTTCGAGCGGGTCGCGCCCTGGGCGGACGCCGCCCGGCGGATCCACGCGGCGGAGCTGGCGGCGCGGCACGAGGCGCTGGTCGCGACCTGGGACGGGGCGGTGTCGGGGGATTCCGGCGACAGCCGGCCCGGGCCCGTCCGGCCGGGAGGGAACCCGGAGTCCCGGCCCCTCCGGCCCCCGCTGCCCCGGCCCCGGGTCAGCACCTGCTTCCTGATCGACGACTACTTCGGCGAGGTCGGCTCCCCGCGCGAGGTGCTGCCCGGGCTGATCCGCGCCGCCGAGAACGCGGGCGTCCCGATCGACTACCTGGCCCGGGAGTCGGTCTGCGCCCGGGCCGGCGACACCTCCCCGGCGGAGCTGCTCCTCGGCCGCCTGGTGCCCGATCCCCCGCCGGGTGCGAACGGCTCCCGCCCGCCGGCCACCGTCAACGGTTGGCTGTGCAACGGTCAGCGGTCCCCGGCGGCGTCCGCCGAGGCGATGGAGGCGCACCGGCCGTGGCGGCCGCCCGCGCAGAACGGCGTCAGACGGCACTCGATCTTCGTGGACGTGCAGCTGTGGGACGAGGACGACGAGCACCGGCGCACCTGGTCCCGCCCGTTGCTCGCGGCGGTCTGGCAACTGCTCCGGCTGGGGGTGCTCCGCGACGGCCCGGACCCGGTGCTGGTCGCCGAGCCGTGGCAGGGCGGTTTCCCCGACTCGTGGGCGGAGCTCCCGGCGCTGTCCCGGCTGACGGGCACCCGGGCCCCGTTCTGCGCGTACCGGACGATGTCGATCATGCCGGGGCGGTTCCTGCCCGTCGAACAGGCGGTGCGCACGGTCCTGGAGCAGGTGGCCACGGCCCCCGACGTGGCCGCGCAGCTGCGGGCGCGCGCCGAGGGTGAAGGCGTGGAACTGCCGGCGGAGATCGTGGACCGGGCCGAGTACGTCCACATCGGCGCGGGCAGCGCCTGGCTCTAGACCGCACCGCCCGATGCCCGCGCCGGCCGGGTGCGGAGAATCCCCGACCGGCCCGAAACCCAGGCCGCGCCGGCCGGGTGCCGAGAATCCGCTGGTCGGAGGGGCGGACCGCGGCGGCGGCCGAAGCGTGAGACGCGAGTGAGACTCACTTCCGCCGGAACCTCGGTAGCGTTCGGGCACCGAAGATCATCACCGGTGTCCGGGAGGAGGTGGAGCATGAAGAAGCTGACTGTCCGCAAGGAGTCCGCCGCCAAGCTGTCGTCCGGCGCGCGTCGTCTGTGGTTCGAGTGGTGCTGGTAGCAGTCCCCGAGCCGGAGCGGTCCGCCGCTCCGGCTCACCTTCCGTGAGGGGTGGTGGCGGTGAGGCGGCATGTCTGGGAACCGGCGGCGACGCCCGGCGGCTTCGACTGCGAGGTGTGGCGGACCGGGCCGTACGGCGGCGTCCGGCAGTACCTGGCCACGATCCTGCCCGATCGGCCCGATCTCGTCGCCCGGCACGAGGTGGAACTGCGCGCGGCGGTACCGGAGGTGTTCGGCGCTCCGGAGGCCGGCCCCGAACGGATCAGGTTCCATCCGGCCCAGCGCACCCGGCAGGTGGCGTTCGGGATCGCGGAGTTCGTCGGCACCTGGGCCGAGGGGGCACCGGAGCCCGTGGAGGTCGGGTTCGACAGTGTGGACCGGGCCGACGGGACGACCCTGGAGCTGCTGGGGGCGCTGGTGCGGCGGGTCGATCCGGCACGGCTGCGGCTGCGGCTGAGCGGCGCCGTGGTGCCGGCGGATCTGGCGGCGGCACTCGGCCTCCCCCTCGGCGACCCGCCCGCGGTGGCCCGCGGGTCCGGGGACGGGCCGACCGACCCGAACGCGCCCCGCGCCGGGGACGGTCCCACCGACCCCGCCACCCTCCGGGCCGACCTCGGCCGCTGCCTGGCCGCCGGCTGGTACGAGCACGCGGCCCGACTGGCACTCCGGGGCCGCCAGCTCGTGCGGGCCGGGGACGACCTGGGCACCTGGTGGGCGTTCACCACCGGCCTGGGCACCGCGTACGCCGCGCTCGACCGGGCCGCCGAGGCCCTCGCGCTCTACGACGGGGCCCGCGCCGCCACCGGGGACCCGAAGATCCTGATGTCCGCGGCGTACTCGACCGCGATGCTGCACGCCCGGTACCTGTCCCCCGACGCGCGGGACGCCACCCTGGCCCGCCAGGAGCTCGACACCGCGCTCGCCCTCGCCGCGCGGCTCGACGACCCGCGCCAGCGCACCCTGCTCACCGTCTTCTACGGCCAGGGTCTCGCCCTGCTCGACAGCCGGTCGGGCCGCGCCGACGCCGCGCTCGCCCGGATCGACGCGGGCATCGCCGCCCTGGACCGGGAGTTCGCCCCCGACGAGCGGCCCCAGGACCGGGCCCGGCTGCTGCACAACCGGGCGCAGTTGCACGCCGCGACGGGCCGGCCCGACCGGGCGCTCGCGGACCTCACGGCCGTCATCGACCGCGACCCCGACAACGCCGAGTACCACGTCGACCGGGCCGGCCTGCACCGCGACCTGGGCCGGCCGGCGGAGGCCCTCGCCGACTACACCGCCGCGATCCGCCTCGGCCCGCACCTGCCCGACGCGTACCTGCACCGCGCCGCCCTGCGCGACGATCCCGCGCTGGCGCTCGCCGACCTGGGGCGGGTGCTGGCGATCGACCCCGGGCACGTCGACGCGCTGACCAACCGGGCGAACCTGCGGGTCGAGCTGGGCGACCTCGACGGGGCCGAGG
>NZ_JAQZSH010000062.1:0-14904 GCF_053902585.1 Longispora urticae | reverse complement strand
CGGGCACGGCGTACAAGACGGGTGACCGGGTCACCTACAACGGTGCGAACTACCAGTGCCGGCAGCCGCACACGGCCACCGCCGGCTGGGAGCCGCCCAACGTACCGGCTCTCTGGCAGGCGGTCTGACCACCGGGTCGCGGGGCCGTCCGGCCCCGCGACCCGTTCCTGATGGAGGTGCGCCCTTGCGACGCTTCGTACTCCTCTGCGCGGTGGGCCTCACCCTGCTCACCGGCTGCCAGAGCGCCCCGGCCGCCGCGCCGAGCCCGACCGTGGGCACGGTGCACCGCTCGTCCGACGGCCCGTACAACGACACCGACGTGATGTTCCTGCAGATGATGCTGCCCCACCACCACCAGGGCATCGAGATCGCCCGGCTGGCGAAGGACCGGCCGGTCAGCCAGGACCTGAAGAACCTGGCCGCCGCCATCGAACTCACCCAGGCCGCCGAGCGCGAGACCATGACCGGCTGGCTGACCGGCTGGGGCCAGCCGCTCGTCGGCGACCCCGGCGGGCACGCCATGCACGGCGGCATGCCCGGCACCACCGAGGGCGAGATGTCCGCGCTGGCGAAGAAGTCCGGGGCCGAGTTCGAGCGCGGGTTGCTGAACATGCTGATCGCGCACCAGGACGACGCCGTGCAACTGGCCCGGATGGAGACCGGCTCCGGGTCGGACAAGCAGGCCAAGGACCTGGCCGGGCGGATCGACCAGTCCCGGACCGCACAGATCAGTCAGATGCTGGCCCTGTTGGGTTGAGCTCCGGGGCGGGCCTGGGCGGGTCCGCCCCGGGGGCCGGAGCTGTCGGCCCACGCGCGGCACGGGCGGCGGGCGAGGTCGGTCGGGCGCCGGGCCAGGTGCCCGCGGCGCCCACGGATCGGGCCCACGCGCCGGATCATGGACCCCGACCCGGCGGTCCGCGGCCCCGATTCCGCCGTCTAGGGTGTGGGGCATGGCTGGTTCCGAGCTCTGGTTCAGGCGGTATCCCGCCACGGCGCCCCTCGGGCTGCGCCTCGTCTGCCTGCCGCACGCCGGCGGCGCCGCGACGTTCTTCCACAACTGGCCCGACGGGCTGCCCGACGACGTCGAGACCCTCGCGGTGCGCTACCCGGGCCGGCAGGACCGGATGGCCGAGCCGCCGGTCGCGGAGATGCCCGAGCTGGCCGACCGGATCACCGAGGCGCTGCTGCCCCTGGTGCGCGGCGGGGTGCCGGTCGCGCTGTTCGGGCACAGCATGGGCGCGTCCGTGGCGTTCGAGGTGACCGCCCGGCTCGAACGCGACCACGGCGTGTCCCCCGTGCTCCTCGCCCTGTCCGGCCGGGAGGCCCCGGGGCGGGTGCCGCCGACCGAGTACCACACCCGGTCCGACGCCGAGCTGATCGCGCACGTCCGCGGCCAGGGCGAGATCGACCCGGCCGTGTTCGAGATCCCGGAGCTGCTGGACATCGTGATGCCGCCGCTGCGGGCCGACTACCGGCTGATCGAGACCTACGTGCCGTCCGTGGCGACCGTGAACGCCCCGGTCGTGACCTACACCGGCGACGCCGACCCGGGGTGCGCGGTGCCCGACGCCGCGGCCTGGGAGGGCGCGACGACGGGCACGTTCCGGCTGCGGGTGCTGCCGGGGGACCACTTCTATCTGGTACCGGAGGAGAAGGCTCTGCTCGCCGACCTCTCCTCGGCCCTGCGCGGGGCGGTCCAGCCGGCCCGGTAGCAGCCCTGACGGGTGGCCGCGGCGACCGGGTCGCACCGCCCGCGACCGCGGCCCGGTCACACCGTCACAGGTACCGGACGTCCACGTCACCGGTGTTGGTCTGCGCGCTGATCGTCCGCGTCGAACCACCGTCCTGGGCGACGGTCACCGACTCCTGCCCGGAGTTGGTCTGCGCCTCCACCCGGTACGTGTCCGGCTTGGGCACCGTGACCCGCACGTCCCCCGAGTTCGCCTCGGCGCGCACCTTCCGCGGCGCGCTGGCGAAGGCGAGTTCCACCCCGCCGGAGCTGGACTGCACGTCCACCTCGGCGGCGGCGAGCTCGGTGGCCTTGACCTTGCCGGAGGTGGCCTCGATCCGCAGCGGACCGCCACCCTTCGTCACCGTGATGTCACCGGAGGTGGCGCCCAGCTTGAGCGGCCCGGTCAGGTTGCGGCTGACCACCGCCCCGGAGTTGGTGTGCGCCTCGATCTCGACGCCCTCGGGTACGGCCAGGGTGTAGTCCACGTCGCACTTCGCGGAACCCACGATGTTGATCTCGTCGGCGGTGCACTCGGTGCTGATCCGCAGGATCCCGCCGTCCCAGCGCTCGGTCACCTTCGGCTTCTCCGAGGACCACCGGTACCGCCGCTCGACCGACACCTGGCCGGCCTCCCCGACGGAGAGGGTGACCGCGCCCCGGTCCACGTCCAGCTCGATCCGGGTCACGGCCTGCTGGTACACCTGCTTCTCGGTGGCCTCCCCGGGCTCGGACGCGCCCGACAGGGTCGACCACAGGGTCACGCCGCCGATCACGAGGGCCGCGACGGTGAACACCGCGCCGCCGATCAGCCAACCGCTGCGACTGGTGGTGGACATGCTTCCTCTTCTCAGGCTCGGAGATACTTCAGGACGGCCAGGACCCGACGGTGGTCGGTGTCCGCGGTGGCCAGGTCGAGCTTGGTGAAGATGCTGTTGACGTGCTTGGCGACCGCGCTGTCGCTGACCACGAGGGACGCGGCGATCGCGGAGTTCGACCGGCCCTCGGCCATCAGGGACAGCACGTCGCGCTCCCGGGGGCTGAGCCGCTCCAGGGGGTCGCGGCGGTGCCGGACGAGCAGCTGGGACACCACCTCGGGGTCCAGGGCGGTGCCGCCGCCGGCCACCCGGCGCACCGTGTCGGCGAAGTCGGTGACATCGGCGATCCGGTCCTTCAGCAGGTACCCGACGCCGCTGGTCTCCCCCGACAGCAGCTCGGTCGCGTACCGCTCCTCCACGTACTGCGACAGGACCAGCACCGCGACCTTCGGCCACTGCCGGCGGATCACCAGCGCGGCGCGCAGCCCCTCGTCGGTGTGCGAGGGCGGCATCCGCACGTCCACCAGCGCCAGGTCCGGCGTACTGCGGTCGATGGCCTCCAGGAGGCTCTCGGCGTCCCCGACGGCCTCGACGACCTCGATCCCCATGCTGGACAGCAGCCGGACCAGCCCCTCGCGGAGCAGAACGGAGTCCTCGGCGATCACGATGCGCATGGCAGCTCCACGACGATGAGGGTGGGCCCGCCGAGCGGGCTGTCGATCTTCAGCCTGCCATCCACCGATCCGACCCGCTGGGCCAGCCCACGCAGCCCGCTGCCGAGCTCCTGCCGGGCTCCGCCCACGCCGTCGTCTGCGATCACAAGCCACAGTCGGTCTCCGATCGTCTCGGCGCTGACGTCGATCCGGGTCGCGTTCGCGTGTTTCGCCACGTTCGTGAGTGCCTCGGACACCACGAAGTAGGCGACGGCCTCCACGACCCGCGAGGGTCGGGTGTCCAGGCCCACCTTGAGCCTGACCGGCACCGGCGACCGGGCGGCGATCCCGGACAGGGCCGCGTCGAGCCCCCGGTCGTCGAGCACGGCCGGGTGCAGGCCCCGGATGAAGTCGCGCAGCTCCACGAGGGCCTGTTTGGCCTCGTCGTGCGCGGCCGCGATCGAGACTCGCGCGCTCTCGGGCACGTCCGCTCCTAGGGTCGCCCGGGTGATGCCCAGGTTCATAGCGAGGGAAACCAACCTTTGCTGGGTACCGTCGTGCAGGTCCCGCTCGATCCGGCGCCGCTCGGCGTCCGCCGCGTCGACCAGGTCCGCCCGGCTCTCCGACAGGGCCGCGACCCGCTCGGCGAGCTCCTCGGCGTGACTGGGCTGCAGCAGGCCCCGGGCGATGCCCACGTCCACGATGACCAGGGCGCGGACCACCCACGGGGCGGCCAGCAGCGCGAGCAGCCCGACCACCGTGGCACCGAGCAGGACCAGCGGGTGGTGCGGGTCGAGGCCCGCGATCGGCCGGTCCGGCAGCAACCACCCGTGCGCCAGGGCCGTGGAGAACACGAGTCCGACGGACCACACCCCGGCCACGACCGCGGCCATCAGGATGCCGGTGACCCCGGCCAGGGTGTGGTACCCGAACTGGCGCCACGTCGACGGTCTGCGGACCGCCGCGAGGAGCCCCGGCTCGTCGACCGGCACCTCCGCGAGTTCCACCCCGCAGAACGCCGAGAACCGGGAACGTTGCCAGCTCGTGAACACCCGGAGACTGGTGAGGAGCACTGTGCACAGGGCAATCGCCGGCACGACCGTGATCGCGAAACCGAGGATCAGCGGGACCAGGGTCGCTACCGCGACGGTGGTGGCCACGCCGACCGGCAGCCCGACCAGCAGGTGTGCCGTGCCCAGCCAGGTCCGGGCCGACCAGGTGGCCCTCATCAGTGCTCCGGGCGTCGTCATGTCACCACCGTAGACAGTCCATGGCGAACCGGACATGGAGCCTGGGCCACACTTCACCCTGTACCTGGCACCACCCCGTTCGGGGCGGTCGCACTACCGACGCGGGACGTCCCCGGGGCGAAGACTCTGCGGCATGGTTACCAAGGTCGGAAGTTTCTGCCACCGCAACTGGCGATGGGTCATGCTCGGCTGGCTGGCGCTCCTCGTCGGCGGCGGCGCGGCCATCGGACCGGTGTTCGACAGCATCGGGGACACGAAGCCGCCCGTGGGTCTGGAGTCCGTGACCGCCTCCCAGGTCGTCAAGGAGGGCGGCGACCGGGGCATCCAGATCATCGGGCTCGTCGAGGGCGTCGACCCGGCGTCGGCCGCGGTCACCGGCGCGGTCGACCGGGCCAGCGCGGACCTGCGCGGCACCGCCGGGGTACTCGACGTCGGCCGGCCGATCATCGCGAAGGACGACAGGGGCCTGGCCCTGCCCGTGACGCTCACGAAGATGCAGATGAAGGACCGCTCGGCGGCGACGAAGCTGGTCCGGGCCCGGCTCGCGCAGCTGGCGACCGAACTGCCCGGCTCCACCGTCGAGGCCGGCGGGGACCTGGTCAACGGCGAGGCCAACGACGCCGTCCAGGAGGACCTGGCCCGCGCGGAGATCCTCTCGCTGCCGGTCACCCTGGTAGTGCTGGTGTTCGTCTTCGGCGGCGTCATCGCCGCCGGCCTGCCGGTCCTGGCCTCCCTGGCCACGATCGCGGGCGCGTTCGCCCTGCTGCTCGGCTTCTCGAGGTTCGTGGACCTCGACAACAACGTGGTCACCGTCGTGACCCTGCTCGGCCTGGCCCTGGCCATCGACTACGGCCTGCTGCTGGTGGCCCGGTACCGCGAGGAGCTCGCCGCCGGGCACGACCGGGAAACGGCCGTCGCCCGGACCTGGGGGACGGCCGGCCGCACGATCCTGTTCAGCGCCCTGACCGTGGCCGGCGCGCTCACCGGCCTGCTCGTGTTCGACGTACCCCGGCTCCAGGCGCTCGGCGCGGCCGGGATCTCCACCGCGCTGATGGGCATGATTGCCGCGCTGACCCTCACCCCGGCGCTGCTCGGGCCCCTGGGCCGCTGGGTCAGGCCGAGCCGCCGCCGGAAGGCGACCGCGAACACCGTGCCCACCGGGTCGCTCGGGTCCTCGGCGCCGGGCGACGTGACGGCTTCCGGCCGGACCGATGCCTGTGGCCCTCGCGACGAGGCGGGGTTCTTCGCCGGGCTCGCCCGGTTCACCCAGCGCCGCCCGCTGCTGATCGCCGCCGGTACCACGATCGGGTTGCTGGTCGTCGCCCTGCCGCTCCTGTCGATGACCGTCAAGCTCCCGGGCATGGACGGCCTGCCGCGCACCCTGCCGTCGGTGCGGGTGGCCGACGCGATGGGCGAACGCTACGGGCTCAGCGCCGCGCCGGCCGTCAAGGTCGTGGCCCGCACCGACCAGGCGACCCTGAACGCGTGGGCCGGCCGGTGGCAGCAGGACCGCGAGGTCGTCCGGGTGGAGCCGGCCCGGACCGTCGGCCCGAACCTGTCCACGGTCGCGATCGCGGTCCGCGGCGACTCCCAGGGCGACGCGGCCCAGGACCTGGTGAAACGGATCCGCGCGGACCGGCCGGCGGGGGTCGAGTCCTGGGTCGGCGGGGACGCCGCGATCCTGCTGGACACGCTCGGCCGGCTGGTCGACGGCCTGCCCTGGGCGGTCGGGGTGATGCTGGCGACCATGTTCGTCCTGCTGTTCCTGATGACCGGTTCGGTGGTGATCCCGGTCAAGGCGATCGTGCTGAACGGCCTGTCGCTGGCCGCCACGTTCGGCGTGCTGCTCCTGGTCTTCCAGGACGGCCACCTGTCCGGGCCGCTGGACACCCTGACGGTGGGCGGGCTGAGTCCGTTCGTGATCGCGATCGTGGCGGCGTTCGGGTTCGGGCTGTCGATGGACTACGAGCTGTTCCTGCTGGGCCGGATCAAGGAGTACCGCGACGCCGGGGAGGACGACGACAGCGCCGTCCGGCACGGCCTGCAACGCAGCGGCGGGATCATCACCTCGGCCGCGGTACTGATGCTGATCGTCTTCGGCTGCTTCGCGGCGGCCCGGGTCGGCGACATCGAGCAGATCGGGCTGGGCCTGTTCGTGGCCGTGCTGATCGACGCGACCGTGGTGCGCTGCCTGCTCGTCCCGGCGGTGATGACCATGCTCGGCCGGGCCGCCTGGTGGGCCCCGGGCCCGCTGCGCCGGCTGCACGGCCGGGTGGGGATCAGCGAGTCGGAGGAGAGGGTACCCGTCGGGGTGTAGAGAAGATATAGCTCACGGCTACATGGTGTGCTCCACCTATCACAGGAGGAGTGCACCGTGTCTGTGTCCCCACCCGCCCGGCCCGTCGTCCTCGTCACCGGTGGCTCTCGCGGCATCGGTGCGGGCATCGTCACCCGCCTCGCCCAGGACGGCTACGACGTCAGCTTCTGTTTCCAGTCCAACCACGAGGCCGCCGAGCGGGTCGCCGACGCGGCGCGCGAGCACGGCGGCCGGGTGCTGGCGCACAAGGTGGACGTGTCCGACAGCACCGAGGTCAAGGACTACCTCAAGGTCACCGAGGCCGAGCTGGGCCCGGTCACGCACGTGGTCACCGTCGCCGGCATCATCCGGGACAAGCCGCTGGCCCTGATGACCGACGACGACTGGCGCGACGTGATGCGCGTCAACCTGGACGGCACGTACAACGTGTGCCGGGCCGCGATCCGCCGGCTGATGAAGAACAAGGGCGGCTCGATCGTCACCATGTCCTCCGTCGCCGGGGTGGTCGGCACCCCGATGCAGACGAACTACGCCGCGTCCAAGGCCGGGATCCTCGGGTTCACCAAGGCCCTGGCCAAGGAGGTCGGCCGGTACAACATCCGGGTCAACGCCGTGGCCCCCGGCTTCATCGAGACCGACATGATCTCGGAGCTCAGCGAGGCGTTCACGAAGGACATGCTGGGCCGGGTCGCGCTGGGCCGGTTCGGGAAGGTCGAGGAGGTGGCCGACCTGGTGTCGTTCCTGCTGTCCGACCGCGCCTCGTACCTGACGGGCCAGGTCCTGCAGGTCGACGGCGGCACCGCCATCTGATCTCCCCCCTGCGGCGCTGGCCGGGATGCCCACGCATCCCGGCCAGCGCTTTTTCAGGTCTCAGTCGTCGGCCGGCGTCGGGACCGCGATCACGGAGATCGACAGCACGCCCTGGTAGTCGCTGGCGACGGAGGCGAAGCGGGCCGGCAGCCCGTCGCACACCGGGTAGGTGGTCTTGAGACCGTCGACGGTGAAGTTCACCGCGAGGGCGGTGCACTTGCCGTCACGCTTGAGGTCGGCGAGGCGGCCGTAGACGACCGTCCCGGTGGAGTCACTACAGTTCCAGCCGTCGAACTTGCCCGTGGAGGTCGCGACGTGCACCTCGGTGCACGAGCCTCCGGCGGCCTGCGCCGTCGCCGGCAGAAAAACGCCCAGAGCCGCGGCGACACCGGCCGTGGCCAGGCTGATCGCGATGGTCTTCCTCATGGCTATGAGTACCCCTTCTTGATCTGTACGGGCTGATTCGCCCGGAACACATCAAGGTCGAGGTTTCTATATTTTCGCTATTTTGCCTGCCCCCTATAGAGAAGATATAGCGCTCGAAAGCAGTCTCGGTCTCGACATTGGAGCCAGTAGGCCGCATCGAAGGACGTGGGAACACAATGGAGAGCTATGGATCGGTGATCACCGGACTGGCGGACTACCGGCCGACCAATCTGGTCACGAACGAGGAGCTGTCGAAGTCCACGACAGTCACCCCGGAGTGGATCGAGGACCGGACCGGCATCCAGAGCCGGCACCACGCGGGCCCCGAGGAGACCATCGTCGCGATGGCCGCCGAGGCCGGCAAGAAGGCCATCACCATGGCCGGCATCGACTACGCCGACATCGACCTGGTCATCCTGGCCACGGCGAGCCGGTACCAGCGGATGCCCGGCGCGGCCCCGCAGGTCGCCAGCACCATCGGCCTGCCGAACGCGGGCGCGTTCGACGTCAACGCCGTCTGCGCCGGTTTCACCTACTCCCTCGCGCTGGCCTCGAACGCGGTGCGGTGCGGCGACGCGAAGCACGCCCTCGTCGTCGGCGCCGAGCGCACCAGCGACTGGATCAACCCCGAGACCCCGGACACGTACGCGATCTTCGGCGACGGCGCCGGCGCGGCGATCGTCTCCCGCTCCGAGCACACCGGGATCTTCCCGGCGGTCTGGGGCAGCGACGGCAAGCGCGCCCCCGTCCTGGAGCTCTCGGAGTTCCCGGAGCTGGGCCGCGAGTACGTGACCATGGACGGGCCGCTCGTCTACAAGTGGGCCACCAGCAACATGCCGAAGGCCGCCAAGCGCGCCGCGGCCCGGGCCGGCGTCGAACTGTCCGACGTGAAGTGGCTCGTCATGCACCAGGCCAACAAGCGCATCCTCGACACCGTCGCCCGCGCCCTGCGCTGGGACGACGAGCACGTCGCCCGCGACGTCGTCGAGGCCGGCAACACGTCCGCCGCCTCCGTGCCGCTGGCGCTGACCCGCCTGTACGAGAGCGGCCGCACCTCCCCCGGCGACCTGGTGCTGACCCTGGGCTTCGGCGCGGGTCTCACCTACGCCGGCCAGATCGTCACGATGCCCTAACCCGTCCCGCCCACCACCACCCCTAGAAGAAGGACACCTGAGATGACGACCACCACGCGCGACGAGATCTCCGACGAGATCGCCCGCATCATCCGCGAGCTCATGCCGGAGCTCGAGGGCGAGGAGATCACCCCGGCCTCGACGTTCGAGGACCTCGGCATGGACTCCCTCAACCGGGTCGACCTGCTGTCGGGCGCCGAGAGCGCCTTCGACATCGAGGTGCTCGACGAGCAGGTCGCCAACCTCGTCCGGGTCCAGGACCTCACGGACCTCGTCGCCGCCTCCCGGGGCGTGTAGCCGATGACCGGGATCCAGCCGCTGTCGGCAGGTCAGGAAGGTCTGTGGTTGCTCTACGGGCTCGCGCCCGACGGCGTCGCGTACAACGACGCGGGCGCGGCCCAGATGAGCCCGGCCCCTGACCTGGCCATTCTCCAGCGCGCCGTACGCGCCCTGGCGGAACGGCACGACCTGCTGTGTTCCCGGTTCATCGAGGTGGACGGCGAGCCGCGCAGGGAGATCGGCGACCCCGACTCCCTGCGGTTCGAGGTCCGCGACGTGGGTGACATCGACGACGAGGCGCTCCTCGACCTGGTCAGGGCCACCATCAAGGTGCCCTACCGGCTCGAGGAGACCGGCCCGTTCCGGTTCGTGATGTGGCGGCGCGCCGAGGACGCGGTCCTGATGATCGGCAGCCACCACATCGCCACGGACGCCCAGTCCAACTGGCTGCTGTGGCGGGACCTGCTGGAGGCCTACTGGGCCTTCTCGGCGGGCCGCGAGCCCGACTGGACCCCGCTCACCGTGTCCTACGCCGACCACGTGGCACACGAGCGGACGCTGCTGGACTCCCCGCGCAGGGAGATCCTCGAGGGGTACTGGCGCACGGCCGTCGCCGACGCGACGGCCGCCGAACTGCCCACCGACCGGCCCCGTCCGGCGAAGCGCTCCTTCGTGGGCGACGCCTACACCCGACGGGTACCGGACGAGCTGGTGCCCCGGATCAAGGCGGCGGCGACCGCGGCGGGGGTCACCCCGTTCGCGTACCTGCTGGGTGTGTTCCAGTCCCTGGTCTTCCGCTATTCGGGGCAGACGGACTTCGTGATCGGCTGCCCCGCGAGCACCCGCCGCCGGGGCGGCATGCGCGAGGTGATCGGCTACTTCGTCAACCCGCTGCTCCTGCGGTCCCGGTTCAGTTCCACCACGACCTTCGCCGAGGCGATCGCGGCGGCCGGGGTGACGGTGAGCGGCGGGATGGCGCACGCGAGCTACCCGACGTCGTTGCTCGGCGGTCAGCGGTTCAACATGTGCTTCACCCAGGTCAGCGCGGGCAAGATGACCGGCTACCTGGACCGGATCGCGGCTGGCGAGACCGTGGAGCACGAGGGGTACCGGCTGCGTTCGCTCGACGTCCCGCACCTCGAGGGCCAGTTCGACCTGACGGTGGAGATCACGCAGAGCACCGACTCGCTGATCGCCGCCTTCCGTTACGACACCGACCTGTTCGACCGGGCAACGATCGAGCGGTTCGTCGGACATTTCCTCCGGCTGACCGAGGTCGCCGTCTCGACCCCCGACGTGCGGGTCTCCCGCGCCTCCCTGGTGGACGACGCCGAGCGGCAACGGCTGCTCGCGATGGCCACCGGTTCCGCATAACTGTCGATTTTTCGTTCTAAGGGGAGAGCTGTGGCGAAACAAGCGCTCAAAGGCGTACTCTCGACCATCGGGAACACGCCCCTCGTGGAGCTGGTGCACCTGTTCCCCGACTTTCCGGCGCGGATCTTCGCGAAGCTCGAGCGGTTCAACCCGGGCGGCAGCATCAAGGACCGATCCGCGCTGAGCATGCTCCTCGAACGGATCCACAGTGGCGAGCTGGTGCCGGGCCGCTCCGTGGTGATCGAGTCCAGCTCCGGGAACCTGGCGATCGGCATCGCGCAGATCTGCGGGTACTACGGCGTGGACTTCATCTGTGTCGTCGACGCCAAGACCACCGAGCAGAACATGGCGATCCTGCGCGCGTTCGGGGCCACCATCGAACTGGTGACGGAGCGCGACGCGGAGACCGGCGAGTACCTGCCCGCCCGCCTGCGCCGGGTCGCCGAGCTGGTGGCCGCGACCCCGCACTCCTACTGCCCGAACCAGTACGCGAACCCGCTGAACCCGCTGGCCCACGAGGGCACGATGCGCGAGATCGTCGAGGCGCTCGACGGCCCGGTGGACTACCTGTTCAGCGCGGCGAGCACGTTCGGCACGGCGCTGGGCGCGTCGCGGTTCGTCCGGCGCAGCGGCCTGTCCACCCGGATCGTGGCCGTGGACGCGGTGGGTTCCCTGCTGTTCGGCACCGTACCGGGCCAGCGGCTGATCCCCGGGCACGGCGCGTCGATCCGCCCGGCCCTGCTCGACCCGGCCGCCGCCGACGACGTCGTGCACGTGACCGACCTGGAGTGCGTCGTCGCGTGCCGCACGCTGACGATCCGCGAGGCGATCCTCGGCGGCGGCTCCTCCGGCGCGACGGTCGCGGCGCTGGGCAAGATGCGCGACTCGATCCCCGAGGGGTCCAACGTCGTCATGATCTTCCCGGACGGCGGCGACCGCTACCTGGACACGATCTACTCGGACTCATGGGTGAACCGGCACTTCGGCGAGGTGTCGCACCTGTGGAAGGAAAACTCCTCAACGAAGGTGGCACCATGCTGATCATCGGGCACGAGGGCGTGCACGACATCCTCACCGGCCGGGAGACCGAGCTGATCGACCTCGTCGGCGCGGCGTACGCGCTGCACGACGAGGGCCAGTCCTCGCTTCCGCACTCCACCTTCCTGCGCTTCCCGGACAACACCCGGGACCGGATCATCTCGCTGATCGCGTACCTCGGCGGGCCGAAGCCGGTCGCCGGCATGAAGTGGATCTCCTCCTTCCCCGGCAACCTGGACCTCGGCCTGCCCCGGGCCAGCGCCGCGATGGTGCTGAACTCGCTGGAGACCGGCCGGCCCGAGGCGTTCATCGAGGGCTCGCTGATCTCCGCGAAGCGCACGGCCGCCAGTGCCGCGCTCGGCGCGGGCCTGCTGGTCGCCGACCAGGACGTGACCGCCGTCTCGCTGATCGCGACCGGCCTGATCAACCGGGAGATCCTCCGGTTCCTGGGCGCGCGGTTCCCGAAGCTGAACGAGGTCACGGTCTACGACCTCGACCCGGCCCGGGCCGCCGCGTTCGCCGAGCGGGCCGGTGAGATCGTGCCGGGTGTCACGGCGCGCGCGGTCACCGACCTGGCCCAGGCCGTGGCGGCCAGCCCGGTCGTGTCGATCGCGAGCACCGCGCTCGCGCCGCACATGGACCTGGCGGCCGCCGCGCCCGGCACCGTCGTGCTGCACATCTCGCTGCGCGACATCGTGACGGACTCCATCCTGGACAGCCACAACATCGTCGACGACGCCGACCACGCCTGCCGGGAGGGCACGTCGCTGTTCCTGGCCGAGCGGCAGACCGGGGGGCGCGCGTTCATCGACGCCTCGGTGGGCCAGCTCGTGCGGGGCGTCGTGGACTTCCGGCCGGACCCCAAGAAGACCATCGTGTACTCCCCGTTCGGGCTCGGCGTCCTCGACATCGCGGTCGCCCAGTTCGTCCGGGACGCCGCCGTGAGCGCCGGTGTCGGCGTGACCGTCGACAACTTCCTCCCCACCAGCTGAAAGGTTTCCCGACATGTTTCTCGTCGTCCGTAACGCCGAAGAGCAGTACTCGATCTGGGCCGCCGACCGGGAGCTGCCCCCGGGGTGGACGGCCGAGGGCACGAAGGGCTCCAAGGAGGAGTGCCTGACCCGGATCAGCGAGGTGTGGACCGACATGCGCCCGCTGAGCCTGCGGGAGCGGATGGCAGCCTGAGACGAGGCTCACAGGACGAAGGCGGTGGTCACCGGGCCGGGTGACCACCGCCTTTTTCTGCCTTTTTCATGATCGATGAATAGGGATCAAACACCCAACCAAGACCCAACCTTCGCGAGGTACGACTCCCCCGCGCTCCAAGATCAGCTCAGGGCGAACGCCGGCGTCAGTTTTTTGTCAGTGGCTGACTCTAGGGTCGTCCTCAGGCAGTGAAAACCTGTGGCGTGACGGATTGCAATCGGGCAAGACTGGCCGAAAAGTGACCGGAGTCCGCGTCGCACCGAAGTCCCGAGAGGCACACCGAACATGTCCGAGAAAGTCGCCACCGCGCCCGGTGGCGTGCCCGCGGTAGACCCGAAGCGCTGGCTGGCACTCGCGGTCATCGCGATCGCCCAGCTCATGGTCGTGCTCGACGCGACGATCGTCAACATCGCGATGCCGTCGGCGCAGCACGCGCTCGACATCAACGACGCCAACCGGCAGTGGATCCTCACCGCCTACACCCTCGCCTTCGGTGGCTTCCTGCTGCTCGGCGGCCGGATCGCCGACTACGTCGGCCGCAAGAAGATCCTCCTGATCGGCCTGATCGGCTTCGCCCTCGCCTCCGCGCTCGGCGGCGTCGCGCAGAACGCCGCGATGCTGTTCGCCGCGCGCGGCCTCCAGGGCCTGTTCGGCGCGCTGCTCGCCCCGGCCGCGCTCTCCCTGATCACGGTCACCTTCACCGACGTCAAGGACCGCGCCAAGGCGTTCGGCGTCTTCGGCGCCATCTCCGGTGTCGGCGCCGCGATCGGCCTGATCATGGGCGGCCTGCTCACCGAGTACACGACGTGGCGCTGGTGCCTCCTCGTGAACATCCCGATCGCGCTGATCGCGTTCGCGCTGGCCCTCCCGATCGTCAAGGAGAGCCGCGCCGAGGGCAACACGAAGTACGACATCCCGGGTGCCGTGCTCTCCACCGCCGGCCTCGTCGCCCTCGTCTACGGCTTCACCAAGGCCGCCGAGGACGGTTGGACGGCGACCTCCACCCTGGCCTGGTTCGTGGTCTCGGTGATCCTGCTGGTCGGCTTCGTCGTGGTCGAGCTGCGCACGGCCCACCCGCTGCTGCCGATGCGCGTGATCCTGCACCGCAACCGGGGCGGCTCGACGCTGGTCTCGATCACCCTGGGCGCGGGCATGATGGGCATGTTCCTGTTCATGACCTACTACTTCCAGGGCACCCTGCACTGGTCCCCGCTCCAGAGCGGCGTCGCGTACCTGCCGTTCTCCGGCGCCCTGATCGTCACCGCGATCGTCGGCAGCGGCCTGCTGCCGAAGGTCGGCCCCCGGGCCATGATGACGGTCGGCGGCGTGCTCGCGGCCGGCTCGATGGTCTGGCTGACCCAGCTGAAGGTCGACTCGTCCTACGTGGCCTTCATCATGCCCGCCCTGATCATCATGGCGGTCGGCATGGCCCTGGTGTTCGTGCCGCTGGGCAACACCGCCCTCAGCGGCGTCGACCCGCACGACGCGGGTGTCGCCAGCGCCCTGCTGAACACCTCGCAGCAGATCGGCGGCTCGCTCGGCGTCGCCCTGCTCAACACGGTGTTCACCACCGCCGTGGCGAACTTCATCACGGACTACGTCAAGACCAACGGCCCCGAGAAGGTCCAGGAGGCCGCGGCGCTCGGCGCCGTGCACGGCTACAACGTGGCCTTCACGGTGAGCGCCGTGCTGCTCGGGGCCTCGGCCGTGATCATCTTCCTGATGATCCAGAACACCCCGAAGAACGCGGCGACCGGCGACGCGGCCGACGCGCCCGCGATGGTGCACGTCGGCTAGGGCCGACCGCACGACGGCGTGACCGCACGCCTGTGTGACCCGGGCGGCCGGGTGGGGTTGGTCCCCACCCGGCC
>NZ_JAQZSH010000061.1:0-40852 GCF_053902585.1 Longispora urticae | reverse complement strand
CACCGAGCACGCGCTGACGCGTACCTGCACCGCGCCGCCCTGCGCGACGATCCCGCGCTGGCGCTCGCCGACCTGGGGCGGGTGCTGGCGATCGACCCCGGGCACGTCGACGCGCTGACCAACCGGGCGAACCTGCGGGTCGAGCTGGGCGACCTCGACGGGGCCGAGGCCGACGCACGGGCCGGGCTGGCCCTGGCGCCCCGGGAGCCGCTGCTGCTGTGCACCCTGGGGCTGGTCGTGTCCGAGCGCGGCGACCTGGCCGGCGCGGACCGGTTGCTCAGCCGGGCGCTGGAGCACGATCCGGACCTGGTGGCGGCATGGACGAACCGGGCGGCCGTCCGGTTCGAGGCCGGCGGGCTGGACGCGGCGGCCGAGGACCTGGACCGGGCCGTCG
The DNA here is from genome assembly GCF_053902585.1 of Longispora urticae. Lineage (NCBI taxonomy): Bacteria > Bacillati > Actinomycetota > Actinomycetes > Micromonosporales > Micromonosporaceae > Longispora > Longispora urticae. The sequence continues at coordinate 40,458 of NZ_JAQZSH010000061.1, read as the reverse complement.
GCCTGACGGACGACCCCGTGGTCCGGTACAACCGAGGCCTGGCTCTTCAGGGTCTGCGCAGGTGGGCCGATGCCATGGCGGACTTCGCCGCGGTGCTCGCCGATCCGCGGGTGGACGGGGAGCTCGCGGCCGAGGCGCACGAACAGTGGGAGGCCTGCCGCGCCGGTGTCCCGGCTTAGACACGACGCGGGTCCCCGGAAGCCGCCGGGCCCGTCCCCCGGCCCTGACACCGCGGGACCGCGGCGGACAGCCGGGCCGCCGCGCACCACGGTCGGGTGGCGCCACCCGCCCTGTCGCGGCACGCCCGGCCACCGGTTCAGGGCGTGAAGGCCCGGCCCGCGTGCCACAGCGCCTCGAACCGGGAGACCCGGTCGGCGACCCGTGCGGGCAACAGCACCAGCTGGGTACGCACGATGCTCGGCGGCTCGCCGTCGAACTGCGGGGTGGGCTGCACCTCGTAGCTCAGCGCCTCGTCGAACAGGCAGAAGTCGAACAGGTCGCGCCGGGGGATGGCGATCTCGGCCTCCGGGTCGAGCACCCGCACCTCGATGCCGAAGTCGTGCTGGACCCGGAACACGGCCTCCAGGTGCGCCCCGCTGTTGGTCTCCGGCCGCCCGGCGAGGACGAACAGCCGGCGCACCCGCACGCCGCGCACGACGGCCCCCCGCTGCGCTGTCAGGTACCGGTGCCCGAGTTCGCTCTCCCACAGCCCGCCCGCGACGTCCACGCCGGTGATGCTGACCGCGTCGATGCTCTGCCGGGCGTTGCGGGCGAGGCCGAGCAACCAGTCCCGGTCCTCGCCGTCGTAGCTCGCCTCCCGGCCGCCACCCAGGTCCTCGAGGAAGTCGGAGAACCGGGTAATCTCAGTCTGCGCGAAGCCCTTGACCAGGTCGGGCAGGTCGGGTTCGAGCTGGGCCGCGCGCTGGACGAGCTGGGTGACCGCGTCGGTGCGCAGGTGCGAGGCGTCGACCCGGCCGAACAGCCGGGTGGCCTCGTCGATCTGGCCGAACCGCTTCTCGATCAGCGCCTCGACGCGTTCGTCGTGCCGGGCCTGGGACCGCTGCACGGTCTGGCTGTGCTCGCGCAGCGCGGACTCCACGGCGTCGGCGTGCCGGGCGTGGGCGGCCTGCACCGCGCGCAGCCGGTTGTCGACGTCGATGAGGAACCGCACGACGAGGGTCACGCCGCCGACGAACACCGACAGGGTCACGCCCCAGATCCCGGGCTGCTTCGCGAGGAGGGTCAGCAGGTACGCGGCGCCGCCGGCCAGGACGGAGAGGACGAACTGCCGCGGTACCTTCAGGCGGGTGTCGGACAGGAGGAACTGGAAGAGTTTCACGGCGTCACCACCGACTCCCGGGCGAGGAGGGTGACCGTGGCCATCGCCAGCTGGTCGCGGACCCGGCCGACCGAGGTGTGCCACTGCCGGCTCAGGCCCGGTCGCCGCTCCAGGGCCTCCCACACGTCGAGCACCCGGTCGTCGAGCCGGGCGGCGGGCATCCACAGGTGCAGCAGCGTGTCGACGGCGGGGCGCAGCCGGCCCAGGGTGCGGGCCCAGGAGCGGCCGCCGATGTCGGCCCGTTCGATGAGGCCGAGCAGGGTACTCAACAGCCAGTCGTGCAGGGCCAGGTCCTCGCACAGTTCGACCACGGCGGGGATCTCCTCGGGCGGACCGGTGAGCAGCAGCGTGCGTAGGCCATCCTTCTCCACGGTGAGCTCGATGCGCCGGACCCCGTCGGCGCCCGGTGCGACCAGCGCCCACCGCAGCCGGGTACGCGGCGTGTTGAACGGCCGGACCCCGTCCAGCAGCGGCGAGAGCTGGATGTCGTCCATCAGACCGGTGGCGATGCCGCCGAGGTCGAGGGTCCCCGGGGCCCGGGCCGGAGACAGGAAACCGGGAACGAGGTCCCCGGCGGCCCAGGCTCCCCGGCGTTCGAGGACGCCGGGTCTCGCCAGGTAGTGCGACCACGGCAGTCGGCGGCCGGTGGCGGCGGGCTCGATGACGGCCCGGGTGGACACCTGGAGCACGTGGCCGCCGGTGATCAGCGCCCGGGACACCGTCGTGCCGACGGCGGGGGCCCGCCTGCCGGACCGGGTGGCCAGCGGGCAGTCCACCCCGGTGAGCACGTCCGGGGACACCGCGTGCGCGATCGGCCGGGCGCGGCGGCGGACCCGTTCGCCGGGCACGACGGCCAGCACCCGGGAGACGTCGTCCGGCGGCAGGCTGGCGGAGTGTTGCAGGAGTCCGGTGTGCACCTCTCCCACGGTCAGGACCACGGAACCTCCTCGGTGTGCGCGTTGCCGGACGCCGTCGTGACGGCCCGCGCAATGGGGGCGACCCTCGGTGACTACCACTGTAGACAGTTCCCGCACCCCATTCATCGACCCACGTCGGGACGTAGCAGCCGTCGGAACCGCTAGTGTCGGGGTATGCGCAGACCTCGGGCGATCGTCATCGGGGCGGGCGTCTCCGGCCTGACCACAGCGGTGTGCCTGGCCGAGGCCGGCTGGTCCGTCCGGGTGCTCGCCCGCGACACGCCGATGGCCACCTCCTCGGCGTCGGCCGGGGCGATGTGGTGCCCCTACCTGGTGTCCGACCCCCGGGTCGAGTCGTGGAGCCTGGAGTCCCTGCACGTGCTCGAGGAGCTGGCCGACGACCCCGCCACCGGCGTCGCGATGGTGTCCGGCGTGGAGGCCTCCCGGTCCCCGGTCACCCCACCCGGCTGGACGGCGAAGGTGCGCGGCTTCTCCCGGTGCGGGCCCGGGGACCTGCCGGACGGCTTCGTCAGCGGCTGGCGGTCGACGATTCCGGTGCTCGACATGCCGGCGTACCTGCAGTTCCTCTGCCGACGGCTGGACCGGGCGGCGGTCGCCGTCGAGCAGCGCGCGGTGCCCTCGTTCGACGATCCGGACCTGGACGCCCCGGTGATCGTCAACTGCTCCGGGATCGGCGCGCGCGACCTGGTACCCGACGAGAGGCTGGTGCCGATCCGGGGCCAGTTGGTGGTGGTCGGCAACCCGGGGATCCACGAGTTCTTCGCCGACCACGACGAGGACCCCGCCCAGATGACGTACATCCTGCCCCAGGGCGACCGGGTGGTTCTGGGCGGCAGCGCGGAGCGCGGTTGTTCGGACCTGTGGGCGGCCCCGGAGGTGGGCGCGGGCATCCTGGCCCGGTGCATCGCGATCGACCCGCGGCTGGCCGGCGCCACGGTGCTCGGCCACCGCGTGGGGCTGCGGCCGATCCGGGACCGGATCCGGCTGGAGGCGGCCCCGATGGGCACGCGCCGACTGATCCACAACTACGGGCACGGCGGTGCCGGCGTGAGCCTGTCGTGGGGCTGCGCGCGTGCGGTCCTGAGCCTGGCGAACGCGGACACCCTCGACTGACGGGTCAGAGGCGCCTGGGCTGCGCCACGGTCGGCCCGCCCGTGTGCGGTGTCCGGACGTAGCCCTCGGCCGGCGTGGGCAGCGCGGCCACGCAGGCCGCCGAGCAGGCGTTGACCAGCAGGGGCAGGACGTCGGCCCCTTCTCAGCGGTGCACGCTCTCCTCGGACAACTCGAACCAGCACAACCGGGCGAACGCCGGCGAGACCGTACTGACCGGCCCGGCCGGCCCGGGCTCCGGCAGCGCGTCGAACAGCCCGCGCGCGAATTCCAGGTACCCGTCGAGGTCCTGCTCGGAGGCCTTCTCGTGCCGGCGCGGGTACCGCAGCGAGCCGTCCGCCCCGTAGTGCAGGTCCGTGAGCCGCAGCGGGGGTTCGCCGGTGGTCGCGCGGTGCCGCCACCGCCCGGTGTCCGGGTCGAAACTGTACGCGGGCAGCAGCTTCCAGCCGTGCCGGGCCACCAGGGTCACCGCCCCGACGAGGTAGTCGAACACCGTCTCGGACAGGAAGTAGTTGAAGCCGATCCGGACCCAGCCGGGCTTGATCCCGTCGTGGCCGGCGAAGACCTGCTTCTGGAGGAGCCGGTCCTGGCGCCGGTCGATGCCGAGCAGCCGGTGCCCGTACGGGCCGGCGCACGCGCAGCCGCCCCGGGTCTGGATCCCGAACAGGTCGTTGAGGACGGCGACCACGAAGTTGTGGTGCAGGTACCGGCCGCCGGGGCGGTGCAGCCGGAACGACACGATCGACAGCCGCTCGGCGTCGAGGTTGCCGAGCAGTTCGAGGGTGGGCTCCGTCCGCCACGCGGCGATGGCCCGGCCGATGAAGGCGTCCTCGCGGGCCCTGATCAGGGGCACGCCCACGGCCTGTTTGAGGCCGAAGACCAGGCCGGCCCGGATCGACTCCACGATCGCCGGGGTGCCGCCCTCCTCCCGGTGCACCGGATCGGCCAGGTAGTGGTGGCCGTGCTCGGTGACGTAGTCGACGGTGCCGCCGCCCGGTACCGAGGGCACCCGGTTGGCGAGCAGCTCGCGGCGCACGGCCAGGACGCCGGGGGTGCCGGGGCCGCCGGGGAACTTGTGCGGGCTGAGGAAGACCGCGTCCTTGTACGAGCCGCCGGGCCCGTTCATCTCGATCTCCGCGTACGGGCCGGCGGCGGCGAAGTCCCAGAACGACAGCGCCCCGTACGCGTGCAACAGGTCCGCCACCGCCCGGGTGTCGGTGAGGATGCCGGTGACGTTCGAGGCGGCGGAGAAGGAGCCGATCCGCAGCGGCCGGTCGCGGTGCGCGGCCAGTTCCCGCTCCAGGTCGGTGAGGCTGACGTGCCCGTCGGCGTCCTCGGGGATGGGCACCACCTCGGCGATCGACTCCCGCCACGGCAGCTCGTTGGAGTGGTGCTCGTAGGGGCCCACGAACACCACCGGCCGCAGGTCGCGGCGCACGGACCGGGCGAGGTGGAACCGGTCCTCCAGGACCGAGGGCACCCGCAGGCCGAGGATGGTGATCAGCTTGTCGATCGCCCCGGTCGCCCCGGAGCCGGCGAAGATCACGGCGGTGTGCTCGTCGCCGCCGATCGCGCGCGCGATGACCTGCCGGGCGTCCTCGCGGAACCGGGTGGTCTGCAGGCCGGTACCCGACGACTCGGTGTGGGTGTTGCCGTAGTGCGGCAGGACCTCGCGGCGGATGAAGTCCTCGATGAAGCTCAGCGCCCGGCCGGAGGCGGTGTAGTCGGCGTAGGTGATCCGCCGCGGACCGTACGGCCCCCGGATCACCTCGTCGTCGCCGATCACCGATTCCCGGATCCTGGTCAGGAGCGGATTTTCCATGTTGCCCCCGAAATACCGAATTCACCCCGATTCTAGGCGCGCCCATCCCTTCCCGAGGGCTCTCGGCGGGCGGCGAGCAATTCCCGAACCTTCGACGGGTACCGGGGCCGGCGTCCCGAGCCCTGTCGCGCCGCCGCCGTCAGGTCCGGGCCTGGCGCGCCGCCCTCAGGAGCCGGCCGGGGCGCGGGTGAGGTCGCTACTGCTCTCGGCGTCCGCGAGCCGCAGGCTGTCGCCGGAGCAGTCGAACGTCGCGGTGCGGTCGGGCAGCCTGTCCGGCCCCGAGCCCTGGTCCACGTCGTCCAGGTACGCGGTGGAGACCAGCGAGCTGGTGCCGGGCGTCAGCGTCACGGTGCCGTCGGCCACCCGCCAGGAGAAGGTGCTCGAGCCGACGGTCCGGTACTTCACGGACCTCCCGGCGTCCTGCCCCACGTACCAGACCCCGTTCGCCGGCATGGTCACCGTTCCCGTTCCCCCCGCGTCGAACCTCATCAGGTAGCCCTCTCCGAAGAGTCTCAGGACCACGTTCGAGTCCTTCGGGCGGCCTTCGAGGCGGTGGAGTCGCCACGCGCCGGGGAGGCACGCCCCACCGACCAGGGGCCGGTCCACCGGCGCCCGGGGGCTCGGGACGGGAGCCGGTGACGGGGACGGCGCGGGCGGTGCCGTGGTGGCCCCGGCGGTCGGGGCAGCCGACGGTGGCGCCGCGGGCGGGGCGGTGTCCGGGGTGGACCGTCGCAGCCCGGCCGGCGGGGCGGCCGACGACTCGGCGCGCAGGGTGTTCCAGATCGTCACGCCGCCGCCGAGGACCGCCGTGACCACCGCCGCCACGATCACCGACCGGGCGTTGATCACCGCCGCCTGCCGGGCCTCGCCTGGTTCTGCCATCCACCACTCCAGGGTGATCGACTGTCGGGAGACGGCGGCCCTCCGACCGCTCGGCTCTCCATCACAACAGACGGTCGGGGGCGCCTCCCGTTCGTGTCACAAGACGGACACCCGGGCAGGGAACGCCCCGACACGGCCAGACCCGTAGCGCGGATGCGGTCGCGACCTGGCGGCATCGTGGCCCGGCGCGGCGGACGTGTGGCCGGTCCGCGCCCGGCGATCCGGCGACCGGCGTCGTGCCGGGCGGATGGCGGCGGGGACGGTGCGCTGCAGCCGCACCCGTCCTTGTCCCCGCCACCACTCGGTGTCGGGCTGGCTGCCCACCACCACCCGGGCCCCCGCCCGGTACATCCCTATCTTCGTCGCCCGGTATGTCATGGTTGGGCGACAAGTCGGGAAAATGTCAGATCGATCGGGCCGCGCCCACGGGGTCCGGCCGTTCGTCGTCCGCTCTGGATAACGACACGTTCCCGGAAGTTGTCACGCCCTCGGCACGACGGAAGTGCGGCCCCGCTGGCCCCGAACCCGGGTGCGGTCCGGGGCGGCGGGCGCGGGTGCCTGGCCCGGCGACGACCTAGAGGCCCACGACCTGCAGCAATCCGTGCGCGCCGCTGACCCGCCAGTCCTCCCCCGACGCGTCCAGGGCCGCGAGCGTCCCCGGCGCCAGACCCACGACGACCTCACATTTCAGGGTACGCAGCGCCGCCACCGGCCCCGGGAAGTAGCCCACCACGTCCGCGAACGGCGTCAGCGCGGGCCAGTGCGCGTCCCCGACGAGCCGGCGGTAGTTCAGGTCGCCCTTGAACACGGTCAGGCTCGCCGCCCACTCGGCGACCAGGTCCCCGGGCGCGTCGCGGTACCAGCCGGGCGCCCGGTAGTAGTCGTGGGTCCGCAGTGTCCACCGGCCCTCGGCGGCGGCCCGCAGCAACCGGCCGCGCGGCCCCTCCCCCAGCACCGTCAGGCACTCGGCGACGTCGGAGGCCAGGGCGTCGGACACGAAATACGGGTACGGCTTCACGTGCAGCGCCACCCGCTCACTCCGGCCCGTGGCCAGCAGGTGGTCGACGAGCGCCAGGTCCGCGAGCAGTTCGGCGCCCGCGTTGTCGGCGACCAGGCACAGGGAGGCGCCGAGTCCGGCGTCCAGCGCGGCGCACAACGCCGGGGAGTCGTCCGCGACGAGCGCGCCGACGTCGGCCGGGCCGCCGGGCTGGCCGATCCGGAAACCCAGGTCGGCCCGGTTGCCCCACACGGCGGCGACCAGCAGCTCCCGCAGCCCGTCGGTCGCCGGACCCTGGTCGCCCGCCGAGCCGGGGACGGCCCGCTCCGACGTCCGCGCGGCCGCCGCGTCCCGGGCCTCGGCCGATTTCAGGTACGCGAACGGGTCCACGCCCCGCCACGGCCCCGGCGCGAAGTACCCGACGGCGTCGAGGAGCCGGCGGTAGAAGTAGCTCTCGGCGAACAGGAACGGCACGTCGAACCAGGACCGGCCGAAGTACCCCGCGCCCCAGGTCTCCCACCGGTCGGCGTCGGCCGCGTCGGCGGGCAGCCGCCCGACGACCCCGGTGAGCGTCTCGGCGACCAGCGCGTCGAGCGCCCGCCGGGGCCCGGGCCCGTAGGGATGGGCGTCCCGCACGCCGGCGACCAGTCTCGGGTGCCGGTCGTGCAGGACACTCCACGGGAACGACCCGACCACGGCCGGGGTGACCACGGCGGGGTCAGCGGGCGACACGCAGCTCCACCCAGTCGAGGTGCCCGTCCCCGAGCGCCGCGACGGCCGCCACGATCCCGGTCCGCGCCGCGCGCAGCGCCGGGTCCTCGGCCATCACGAGGATGTCGTCGAAGAACCGGTCCACCGCGTCGGGCAGCCCGGCCGACGTCGAGGCCGCGACCAGCCCGGCGAGGTCGACGCCAGGGGTGAGGTCCGCGTGCACCTTGCCGAGGGTGTCGTGCAGGAGCTGCTCGGCGGGCTCGGTGAGCAGCGCGGGGTCGTACGCGGTGGCGGTGCCGGCCGGCACGATCCGGCGGGCGCGCTGCAGGGCGGCGGCGAGGCGCAGGAACGGGTCCTCGCCGGCCACGGCCGTCAGCTGGCCGAGGACGAGCTCCGCGCGGTGCGGGCGGTCGGCGTGCGGGAGGACGGCGCGGACCCGGTCCACCGGGTACCCCTCGTCGAGGAGCTGCTGTTCGAAGCGGCGGGTCAGGAACTCGCCCACGGCGTCGAGCACGGTCACGTCCACCGGCTGGAGCCGGGCGGCGGCGGCCACGGCCTCGGTGAGGGACAGCCCGCCCAGGGCCGGCTGGGACCGGTGCACGCTGATCGCGCCGAGCACGGCACGGCGCAGGGCGTACGGGTCGCTGCTGCCGGTGGGCAGGCCGACGGTGGCGGCGAGGCCGGTGAGCATGTCGAGCTTGGCGGCCAGGGACAGGATCGCGCCGGGTACGCCGGTGGGCAGCGCGTCGCCGGCCTGCCGGGGCAGCTCGGCCTCGAACAGCGCGCGGGCGACGGCCGGGGTCTCACCGGCGGCCGTCGCGTACTCGCGGGCCATGACGCCGGCCAGGCTGGTCATCTCGGTGACCATCTGCGAGCCGAGGTCGAACAGCAGCAGCTCGGCGGCGCGGTCCAGGGTGACCCTGTCCTCGCCGGCGAGGCCCACCGCGTCGGCGAGCACGCCGGCCAGGGCGCGGATCCGGCCGGCCCGGTCGGCCACCGAGCCGAGCTTGTCGGTGAAGGTGAGCTTGTGCAGCTTGGCGGCCATGTCGGCGAGCGGGGTGGCCAGGTCGGCGCGGCGGAAGAAGGCCGCGTCCTCGTACCGGGCGCGCAGGACGCCCTCGTTGCCGGCGCGGACCAGGTCGGGGTCGATCGCCCCGTTGGCCACGACGACGAAGTACGGCAGCAGGGTGCCGTCGGCGGCGCGGACCGGCAGGTACCGCTGGTGCTTGCGCATCACGGCCGTGAGGATCTCCTCGGGGAGCTCCAGGTACGCGGGGTCGAACGCGCCGAGCAGCGGGGTGGGCTGCTCGACGAGGTAGCAGATCTGGTCGAGCAGGGCTGCCTCGGCGGTGAGGTCCACGGTGCCGCCGACGGTCTTGGCGAGGGCGAGCGCGCCCTTGGTGACCAGTTCCCAGCGGGCGTCGGGGTTGAGGACGATCCCGGTGGCGGCGAGCTGCGCGGAGTACGTGTCGGCGGAGGTGATCGCCAGCGTCGGCTCGGCGGAGGTGCGGTGCACCCGGGTGTACCGGTCGGCGGCCAGCGTCGACACGACCACGGGCACGACGTCGGCGCCCCACAGGGCGAGCAGCCAGCGGACCGGCCGGCTGAAGGACAGCGACGGGTCGAGCCAGCGCATGTTGCGGCTGCCCCGCAGGCCGGTGACGACCTCGCCGAGCAGCTCGGCGAGCACGACGGGCGCGGTGCGGCCCGGCTCGTCCTTGACGACCGCGAGGTGCTCGGTGCCGGCGATGTCGACCTTGACCAGGTCCTCGACGGCCACGCCCTGCGAGCGGGCGAAGCCGGCGGCGGCCGGGGTCACGGTGCCGTCGGGCTTGTACGCGGCGGACACCTTCGGCCCCTTCACCGTGCGGGTCGCGTCCTCCTCGGCGGCGGCGACGGCCTCGACGGTGACGACGAGCCGGCGCGGGGTGGCCAGCGCGTACACGGCGCCGTGCGCGAGGCGGGTGCCTGCGAGCTTCTCGGTGACCGTCTTGGCGAGCCAGTCGCGGTTGGCGCGGGCCTCGGCGGGCGGCAGCTCCTCGACGCCGATCTCGAAGACCAGGGTCTGCGGGCCGGTGCCGGCGGACCGGGTCGTCGAGGGGATCGCGTGCCCGGTGGCGGCGGGGGCGGCGGCCAGCGGCGCGGGCTGCGCGACACCGAGCGGGTGGTCCAGCTCGGCCCGGCGCTGTACCCACAGCTTGGCGACCTCGCCGGACATCCGGCGCATCCGCGCGAACTCGGTGGCCCGGTCGCTGGTGGACACCGCGCCCCGGGAGTCGAGGATGTTGAAGGCCTGCGAACACTTCAGGATCAGGGTGTGCGCGGGCACCGGCAGCCCGGCGTCGATCATGCGCTGGGCCTCGTCCGCGTAGTGGCCGAGGAGGGCGCGGGCCGTGTCCACGTCCGCGTCGTCGAGGTAGAACCGGGACATCTCGTACTCGCCCTGGCCGAACACCTCGCCGTAGGAGATGCCGGGGGCGTAGGCGATGTCCTTGAAGTGGGTGACGTTCTGCTGGGCCATCAGGATCCGTTCGATCCCGTAGGTGATCTCCACCGGCACCGGGTCGAGGTTGAGCCCGCCGATCTGCTGGAAGTACGTGAACTGGGTGATCTCCAGCCCGTCGAGCCACACCTCCCAGCCCAGGCCCCACGCGCCGACGGCCGGCTGCGCCCAGTTGTCCTCGACGAAGCGGATGTCGTGAGCGGTGACGTCGACCCCGAGCGCGACGAGCGAGCCCAGGTACAGCTCCTGGGCGTTGCCCGGCTCGGGCTTCAGGATCACCTGGAACTGGGTGTGCGTCTGCAGCCGGTTCGGGTTCTCGCCGTACCGGGCGTCGTCCGGGCGCACGGAGGGCTCGACGTAGGCGACCTTCCACGGCTCGGGACCCAGCACCCGCAGGAACGTCGCCGGGTTGAGGGTGCCCGCGCCGACCTCGGTGTTCATCGGCTGGACCGTGAGGCAGCCCTGCTCGCGCCAGTACTCGGCGAGGCGGGCCAGGGCATCCTGCATGGTCAACGCGGTCACGGGACAAACCTCACAATGGGGTACGGGCGGCGAGCAGCCCTTTCAGCCTAGCCTCGACCGCCGCTCCCCCTCGCCCCCGGTCCACCGGCCGGACCCCGGTGACCCGCGGCCGGGTGGGTGCGGGCCCCGCTGGAAGATTTCCCGGAACCGGTACAACCTCGGCGCGCCCCCGGAGGGTGGTTAGGGTGACGCGAGCGACGAGGGAGCACGGGGCATGACGGGCAGTACCGGATTTGACGAGTACGTGGCGACGCGGTCCCCGAGGCTCCTGCGCCTCGCGTACCTGCTCACCCAGGACCACGCCCTGGCCGAGGACCTGGTGCAGACGGCGCTGGTGAAGTCGTGGCCGGCGTGGGGCCGGATCGCCGACGACCCGGAGCCGTACGTGCGCCGCGTGCTCACCAACACGTTCAACTCGTGGTGGCGGCGGCGGTCGAGGGGGGAACACCCGACGGCCGTCCTGCCCGACCAGCGGTGGACCACCCCGCACGGGGAGGTCGACGACCGCGACGAGGTGTGGCGCGCGTTGGCCCGGCTGCCCCGGCAGCAGCGCGCCGTCCTCGTCCTGCGCTACCTGGAGGACCTCAGCGAGGCCGAGACGGCCGATGCCCTGGGCGTCTCGGTGGGTTCGGTCAAGGGGTACGCGTCGAAGGGTCTGGCGAAGTTGCGCCTGGACCCGGCGCTGCGGCCGTTCCCCGAGCTGGAGATCCCGGTGGGCGGCGACGGGCGGGTGGCCGCGGTGCACGACCGGATCGGGCGGCGGCGCCGGGGCCGGCTGGCGGTGGCCGGGGCGGCGTGCGCGCTGGTGGTGGCGGTGCTGGTCGGCTACGTGCTCGCGCACGGCCGCACCGAGGCCCTGCCGCCGACCGTGCCCTCCCCCACGCCGTCGACCCCGCCCAGCCCGGCGGTCCGGGTCGAGGGCTGGCAGGTCGTCCTGATCGGCAAGGACGAGAGGACCCTCGCCATCGGGTACGCGACCGGCCCGTTCGACGGCGGGTGCCGCGATGCCGTGGGCACGCCCGTCGTGCGGGAGTCCGCGACGACGGTGGTCGTGACCGTGACGCTGGTCGAGGGTGAACGGTGCGGCGCCGGGGAGGTGCGGGTGACCCTGTCGGCGCCGTTGGCCGGCCGCACGGTCGTCGACGGCACGAAGAACACGCCGCAGCCGGTCCTGCCGGAGAGCGCCCTCCCCGTGCCCGGCTCCCCCGCCGACCTGCTTCTCGTGGGCGGTGCCCGGAAGGCGAGCGGCAACGGGGTGACCGCCTCCTACACCCGGCCCGGCGGTCCGGACGTCGTCGTCCGCGCCCTCGCCGGCTTCGGCGAGCCGAAGGGGGCGTTCGTCGCCGACCGGAAGGTCCACGGGCGGGACGCCGTGGTCCGCGGCTGGGGCGGACTGCTGGTCACGTCCTGGACGGAGGGCGGCTGGACCATGGAGGTGCAGGTCACAGCGCGGGAGGGTCTGACGGCGACCATGGCGGAGATGGATCTGGTGCTGGCGGGCCTGCGCTGGTGACCCGGCCGGCCCCTGGGTCCGCGTGGCCGGTCCGCCCGACCGTCCGGGCACCCACCCAACCGGCCCGGCTCGGCGGAAAGACGGTTGTGGCCTCCGTTGGGCGTGGCGCGCGATTTAAGCCACTTTTATACGCCCTTTACGTTCCCCTTGAGGTGTTGATCCCGATACTCCGGACTACGGGTGTGCCGGCCGCTGACCCCAACCACCGGCCGGCACACCGTGTCCCCTCAACGACGTGGAGCCCGCATGTACCGACGAATCGCCACCGGGATCGGGGCCCTGCTCCTCGGCGCGGCCCTGGCCTCTGTCACCGCCGCCCCCGCGCAGGCCGCACCCCAGGCCACCGGGCTGAACGCGACCATCGCGCTGAACAACTGCTCGGCCTCCCTGGTGCGTTTCCCCGGCTCGGTGGACGCCGACCGGGCCCTGATGCTCACGAACGGGCACTGCTACGAGGGCGGCATGCCCGGCGCGGGTGTCGTGCTCCAGAACAAGCCGAGTACCCGGTCCGGCAGCCTGCTCAACGACGCCGGTACCGCGCTGGGCACCGTGAAGGCCGACACGCTGCTGTACGCGACGATGACCGGCACCGACGTCTCCCTGTACCGGCTGACCACCACGTTCGCGTCGATCAAGTCGAGCTACGGCGTGACGGCGATGACGATCAAGGCCGACCACCCGGCGGACGGCATCGCCACGACGATCCCGTCCTCGTACTGGAAGCAGACGTGGAACTGCTCGATCAACGGGTTCGTGCCGACGCTGCGCGAGGACGCGTGGACGATGCGGGACTCGATCCGGTACGACGCCGGGTGCGACACCAAGCACGGCACGTCCGGCTCCCCCATCCTGGACAGCGCCCGCAACGTCGTCGGCATCAACAACACCGGCAACGACGACGGCGAGATGTGCACCATGAACAACCCGTGTGAGGTGGCCGCCGACGGCACCACCACGGCGACCAAGGGCCAGAGCTACGGCCAGCAGACGTACTGGTTCACGACCTGCGTGAACTCCAGCCGCCAGCTCGACCTGACCGTGTCCGGCTGCCTGCTGCCCGGCGCGACCCCCCCGACCGGCAACTGCACGGCCGCCCAGGTCGTCGGGAACGGCGGCTTCGAGTCGACCTCCGCCACCCCGTGGACGGCGTCGACCGGCGTGATCCGGGCCGGTACCACCGCGCAGCCGACCCACGGCGGCACGAAGCTCGCTCTGCTCGGCGGCAAGGGCTCCACCAACACGACCACCGCCTCGCAGTCCGTGACCGTGCCGGCGGGCTGCTCGACCTACACCCTGTCGTACTACCTGCACATCGACACGAAGGAGACCACCAGCACCGTGTACGACAAGCTCACGGTGAAGGTCGGCTCGACCACCCTGGCGACGTACAGCAACGCGAACAAGGCCAGCGGGTACGCGCTGCGGACCCTCGACCTCAAGGCGTACGCCGGCCAGACCGTGACGCTCACGTTCACCGGCACCGAGGACTCCAGCCTCGCGACCAACTTCGTCCTCGACGACGTGGCGCTCAACGTCAGCTGACCCGGCACGGAGGAGGGGCGGGCACCCGCGGGTGTCCGCCCCTCCCGCGCGGGTGGAAACGCGGCGGTCAGGGGCAGGCCACGTCCGTGCCCGGTACGCCGACGGCGACCCAGGACGCGCGCACCGCCCTGTGCTCCACGGAGCACTTGCCGTACAGGTCCGCCGCCGCGGCGAGCGTGCCGGTCCGGGTCGTCCGGTAGTTGGCGGAGCTCGTGAGGTAGTAGTTCAGCGCGCGGTACCAGATCCGGCCGGCGGTGGCCCGGCCGATCCCGGTGACGGCCGGCGCGCCGGCGCACACCGGCGACGTGCCGTACGGGGTGACCCCGGTGCCCTCCGCCAGGGCGAAGAAGGCGTGGTTGCCGACCCCCGAGCCCTGGAACGGCGGGTGGCCCGCGGTCAGGGTCGACCAGCACGTGTCGGAGTACCCGTCGAGTCCCGGGTTGTAGAGGTAGTGGTAGACCGTTCCGGTGCGCTCGCCCTCCGTGTAGTCCGGCGGGTCGGCCGGATGCGCGGCGCCGAACTCGATGAGCGTGCCGAAGACGTCCGACGTGGACTCGTTGAGCGCCCCGGACTCCCCCGACACGCCCAGCCCGATCATCGCCTCGGTGACGGCGTGCACGAGCTCGTGGGCGAGCAGGTCCAGGGGCAGCCCGCCCGAACTGGCGGACTCGACGACGAACTGGCTCCCGTTCCGGTACACCCGGTTGGTGGTGGACATCCGCACGCACGCCACGGTGCCGGCGCCGTTGTTGAGGATCCCCGACCGGGCGTGGTTGACCTTGTAGTAGTCCCAGAACTGGCCGAGCACGTAGTGCACGTCGGCGGCGACGGTCCGGATGTCCGCCGGATTCCGGGTGCCGAACGAGGACGTGGCGCTCCCGATCACCTGCTGGGTCATGCAGTCCGTCGTGCGGGTGTTGCCCCGGAGCGGATCGCGCAGGTAGTAGGTGGCCCCGACGTAGTCGACGCCGAGGGTGGTGTTGTCGTAGTGGTAGCCGTGCCCGACACCGGCGGCCGGCGTCGCCCGGGCGGTGCCCGGCGCGATCAGCAGTGCGGCGACCAGGGCGAGCACGAGCGGGATGGCGCGTCTCACGATAGCTCCCTCCGACACGGATCCTTCGATACTCATCAATGTATCGGGCGGAGGGCGGCCTGAGGGGTGTCGGATCCACGCGGACACCGCGGCGCCGGCGCCGGGTCACGATACCCGGAACGCGGCGGCCGGCGTCGCCACCGCGATGTGACCGTGAGTGTTCAATGATTCCCGGAATGCCGATATCTGTCTGGATTTACACCGTTGCCGAGTGTGAGGACAAGGGTTTCCCCCGTATCGACGGACCACACCCTGCGTGATGCTGATCGGCACCCAGCCCTCGGGGGAAGGCGTTCAACCAGCACCAGGGAGCCGTTCATGTCTCGATCCCGCACTCTCCTCATCGCCGCCGGACTACTGGTGGTCACCGCCACCGGATCCGCCCCGGCCTACTCGGCCCCGCCGACGGCCCCGACGCTTCCCGCGGGGCTGGCCTCGCCGGGGATGCTCGCCGCGATGCAGCGCGATCTGGGCCTGACCGCGGCCCAGGCCCGCGACCGGGTCGCCGCCGAGACCGCCGCGCGGCGCACCGCCGAGGTGGTCCGGGCCGCGCTCGGCGACCGGCACGCCGGCGTCTGGTACGACGCGGAGGCCGGCGCGTTGGCCGTGGCCGTCACCGACCGGGCCTCCGCCGACCGTGCCCGCGCGGCCGGCGCCCGCCCGACCGTCGTCCGCTACGACCAGCGGCACCTCGACCGGGCCGCCTCCGCCGTCGCGGCGCTCGTCGACCGGGACCGCCCGGCCGGGGTCGACGGGTGGGGCACCGACGCCCGGGACAACGCCGTCGTCGTGACCGTCAACCGCAACACCGCCGCCGCGGGACTGGCCGCCCGGCTCCGGGCCCTCGACGGGGCCGTCAGGGTGGTCGAGACCGACTCGTCCCCGCAGCAGCAGGGCGGCGACGTCCGGGGCGGGGACAAGTGGACCCCGGGCAGCGAGACCAACTGTTCGATCGGCTTCGCGGCCACCGGGGCGGGCGGCAGCAAGCACTTCCTGACCGCCGGGCACTGCACCAACGACTACACGAGCGGCCAGGCCGCCTACGGCAAGGACGGCACCCAGCTCGGCGTCTCCGGCGCGAGCACCAACGGCACGACCGGCGACTACGGCCGGGTCGACGTGACCTCGGCGGGCTGGAACCTGTCCGCCACGGTCAACGGCTACGGCAACGGAGACGTCACCGTCACCGGCAGCGGCGACACCGTCGTCGGCCAGTCGGTGTGCCGGTCGGGCCAGACCACCGGGTGGCACTGCGGCACGGTCACCCAGCTCAACTACACCGCCAACTACGGCTCCCTCAGCGTCACCGGCCTGGTCAGGACCAACGCCTGCTCGGAGGCCGGCGACTCCGGCGGCTCCTGGGTCTCGGGCACCACGGCCGTCGGCCTGCACGAGGGCGGCACCGCCAACGGCTGCCAGGTCACCACCCACGAGGCGTACTTCCAGCCGGTCAACGAGGCGCTCTCCGCCTACGGCCTGACCCTCTACACCGGAGGCGGCAGCACTCCCCCGCCGACCACGGGCTGCTCCGGCTACCAGTCCAGCCACCAGGGCACCCTGAGCGGCTCGACGACCACCAGGTACGAGCCGAGCGGCACCTACTACCAGTCCACCGTCTCCGGCACCCACAAGGCCTGCCTGACCGGCCCGGCCTCCGGCGCCGACTTCGACCTGTACCTGCAGAAGTGGAACAGCTCCACCAGCACGTGGGACACCGTCGCCACCTCCAACGGCGCCACCTCCGGCGAGAGCGTCAGCTACAACGGCACCGCCGGGTACTACGTCTACAAGGTCGTCGCCGACAGCGGCACCGGCACCTACACCCTGGCGGTGACGAAGCCCTGAACCAGACAGGGGTGCCCCCGGCGGCCGGTCGGGGCACCCCTCGTGCCGCCGGAGCTGCTACGAATCCGGTCGGGCGAACCGGGCGCGCAGGCGGTCCGCGTAGGACCAACGGTCCCCGGTCGGCATCAGTCGTGGCCGCGTACCCGCCCGGAAGAGCTCGTCTCCCGGATAGCGCGGGTACACGTGGGTGTGGAAGTGCCACACGTCCTGGTCACCGGCGGGCTCGTTGTTCTGCCGGACGGTGACGCCCGCGCATCCGTAGCTGTGCCGGACGGCGTTCGCCATCTCCCGGACCAGGTCGGACACCGCGTGCCCGGCCTCGGGCGGCAGGTCGTAGAGGTTCTCGTGGTGGGCGTTGGGCACGACGAGGACGTGGCCGTGGTTGTTCGGCCACCAGTGCGGCGACATGATCGCGGTCGCGCCGGTGGTGCGTCGGATGACGTCGCGCTGCGTGGTCAGGGAGGTCACCTCACCGGCGACGAGCAGGCAGAACGGGCACTCGTAGCCGACCGGGGCATGGCTGATCGTCATGGGAGACCATGATCGTCGAGCCTGGCCGGGGCCGCAACAGCAGCCGCGTCCCGGTCCTCGGGTCCCGGCGGGTCAGGCTCCGTCCCGCAGGGTCTGGGTGATCGAGTCGAGGGTGGCCAGCCGGGTCGAGGCCGAGAGTCGGGCGGCCGTGGCGACCAGGAGGAGTTCGGTCACGGCCACCTCGTGCGTGAGCGGCGCGACGGGGCCGGCGGCGTCCCGGGGCAGGCGGATCAGGAGTTCGGCGTACTCGGCCAGGGGGGACTCCCAGGCGTCGGTGACCAGGAGCAGCCGGGCCCGCCGGGCGCGGGCGGCGCGGACGAACCGCTCGGTGGACGCCGAGTAGCGCCGGAAGTCGTAGGCGACGATCAGGTCGGCCGGCCCCAGGTCGAGCACGACGCGGGCCCGTTCGGCGGTGGCCTCGGGCACGCCGCGCACGCCGGGGCGCAGGGCCGACAGTTGCCGGACCAGGTACTCCGCGGCCAGTCCGCTCAGGGGGCCGCCCACGCCCCACACGTGTCCCGCCTCCGCCAGCAGGGACGCCGAACCGGACAGCAGCGGCTCGGTCATGGCCGCCAGGGTGCCGTTCAGCCCGGTCCGCAGGTCCTCGGCCGCGCTGTGGGCGTCGGGGAGTTCGGCGACGAACTCGTGCAGACGGGAGCGGTCGTGGTCGCGGGCGGCGGCCCGGACGGTGGCCTGGAACTCGGCGAAGCTGGCGTAGCCCAGGCGGGCCACCAGGCGCGACGCGGTCGGCGCGCTGACCCCGGCGCGGTCGGCGAGGGTGCGCAGGGAGCCGAGGGCCGCGAAGGGGTGGTCGTCGAGCAGGACGCGGGCCACGGCCTGCTCGCCGTGCGGGAGCGTGGCGTAGACCTCGGCGAGGTGGTCCGGCACCGGACGGGTCGTCATGTTGACGTATGTTACATCCAACACGCCGTTCCGCAATACCTGAAACGAATGTTATGTTCGGCGCATGAGTTCGTGGCAAGGGCTGATCGACAGCCCGTACCGACGCTGGCTACCCGTCCCCGACACCACCCCGGCGGTGTCCCTGCACGAGGGCGGCACCCCGCTGCTCCGCTCGGAGCACCTGTCCGCGCTGACCGACTGCGAGGTGTGGCTGAAGGTCGAGGGCGCCAACCCCACCGGTTCCTTCAAGGACCGGGGGATGACGATCGCGGTCAGCGTGGCCGCCGCGGCCGGGGTGAAGTCGGTCATCTGCGCCTCGACCGGCAACACCAGCGCCTCGGCCGCCGCCTACGCCGCCCGCGCGGGGCTCGAAGCCGTCGTGCTCGTCCCCCGGGGCCGGATCGCGCTGGGCAAACTGGCCCAGGCCATCCAGTACGGCGCGCGGATCGTCGAGCTGGAGGGCTCGTTCGACGACTGCCTCCGGGTGACCCGCGAGCTCGCCGCGCACCACCCGGCCGCGCTCGTCAACTCGGTCGGCAACGAGCTGCGCCTCGCCGGCCAGCGCACGGTCGCCTACGAGGTCGTCGACGCCCTGGGCCGCGCCCCCGACATCCACTGCCTGCCCGTGGGCAACGGCGGGAACATCACCGCCACCTGGGGCGGCTACCAGAACTACGCGCAGGCGGGGTTGTCGGCGACTCTCCCCCGGATCTGGGGCTTCCAGGCCGCCGGAGCCGCCCCGCTGGTGCACGGGACCCCGGTCCCGAAACCTTCGACGAGGGCCACCGCGATCCGGGTCGGGCACCCCGCGACCTGGGACGGTGCGATCGCCGCCCGCGACGGGTCCGGCGGGCTGATCGCGGCGGTCACCGACGAGGAGATCTTCGACGCGTACCGCACCGTGTCCCGCCGGGACGGGGTGTTCGCCGAACCGGCCTCCGCCGCCGGGATCGCCGGGCTGCTCCGGGAGCACGGCGCCGGTCGGCTCGCGGCCGGCCAGACGGTGGTGGTCACCCTCACCGGCAACGGCCTCAAGGACACCGAGGCGCCACTGCACGACGGGTACCAGCCGACGGAGTCGTCCGCCGCGACCGCCGACGTCGCCCGGGTGCTCGGCTGGGACTCCTGAACGGACCGGTGGACGGGAGCCGCGGTACAGGACATCAGCGTGTCCGGCACCGCGGTTCCCGTCCGCGCCGACGGCCCCGTGACCGGGCGACGGGGCCGTCGGTGACCTAGCTCGTGGCCACGTCGTCGACGACGGAGTACACCGGATCGTCGGGGTGGTTGTCGTCGTGGTTCGTGAACGTCAGGGTGTAGGAGTGCCCGGCGGTGACGGCGACCGAGACCTGCTGGTAGGACTTGGCCTGGGTGCAGACCCTGTCCTGCGGGGTACTCGTCGCGCCGGAGGTGTCGTCCTTCAGAGTCGCGGCGAACCAGGCGTAGCCGACCGTGTCGGGGCACGACATCTTGTACCAGAACGACAGCCGGGTGGCCCCGGGCGGCGCGGTGAACGTCTGGCTCAGGGTCGAGTCGGCGCTCGGGGTGACCGCTCCGATCCGGGCGGCGCGCGTGCCGCCGTGCACCGGGGTGCTGATGTTGCCGATGGTGCCGGCCGAGGTCCAGCCGCCCAGGTCGCCGGTCTCGTAGCCGCCGTTGACGACCCCGCCGGTGGGCGGGGTGCCGCCGTTGACGGTCACGTCGTCGAAGGCCGTGTGGGACACGTCGTAGGGGTTGCCGTCGGCGTGGTTGACCAGGGTCAGCGTGTAGCTCACCCCGGGGCTGACCGGTGCCGTGACCTGCTGGTACGCGGAGTCGGTGGCGCAGGTGCGGGCGAGGACCGTGGTCGTGGTGCCGGCGCCGTTGTCCCTCAGCGTCGCGGTGGCCCAGTCGTAGTACACGGTGTCGGGGCAGGTCATCCTGTACCAGAAGGACAGCTGTCCCGCCCCGGTGGGCGCGGTGAAGGTCTGACTGAGGGTCGACTCCCCCGTCGCCGTGGTGGACCCGACGAGCGCGGCCTTCGCTCCGCCGTGCACGGGGTTCGTCACGGTGGACGCGGTGCCCGCCTTCGTCCAGCCGGTCAGGTCGCCGGTCTCGAAGTCCCCGTTGACGATGCTCCCCGAAGGGCCGGGGTCGGTGGTGACGGTCAGGGTGTACGTGGCGCTGTGGCCGACGTTGGCGCCGGTGCCGGTCACGGTGATCGGGTAGGTGCCGGCGGCCGCCGCCGACGTCGTGGCGATGGTGGCGGTGGAGGAACCGCCGGACTGCACCGAGCCGGGATTGAAGGTGACCGCGACTCCGGCCGGGGCCCCGGTGGCGGCCAGGGCGATGTTCTGGGCACTGCCGGAGACGGTCGCCGTGTCGACCGTCGTGGTGGTCGACGAACCCGCGCGCACGCTGCCCGACGCGGCGCTCAGCGCCAGGGAGAACTCCGGCGGAGCGTCATTGGTGTAGAGGGTCAGATTCCACTTCCGCAGGGCCTCGTTGACCGGCTGGAAGGTGGTGTTGGGGTTGCTCTGCCCGCAGGGGTTGCCGCCACCGGAGTGCAGGCCGACGGCCTTCGCGCTGGTGCCGGAGCCCAGGACGTAGCCGCCGCCGGAGTCTCCGCCGTTGGAGCAGGCGTCGGTGTAGGTGAGCCCCTCGATCGTGGGGCCGCCCTGGTACACGACGGTCTGGTTGACGGCTGTGACCTTCCCGCACCGCCACTGCGTGGTGTTCCCGGAGTGGCAGACCGCGTCGCCGACCACGGCCTCGGCGGTGCCGTTCACGCTGACCGCGCCATTGCCCCAGGTGTTGACGGCGGGGCTCAGGTTCCAGTTGTTGGCGTGGTTGACGGCCACGACCCCGAAGTCGCCCTCGTTGGCGTTGACGCTGCGGGAACCGCCGACGTTGCCCGTGCCGAGCTGCTCGCCCTTCGTGCCGGAGGAGTTCTTGCCGTAGGCGGCCTGGTTGGCGTCGTTGGTGCAGTGCCCGGCGGTGACGAAGTGCTTGCCGCCGGTGCTGTCGACGGCCGCGAAGCCGATCGAGCAGTTGGTCTCGTTGCCCGGCCACCACGGGTCGCCGGCCTGCACCACCCCGGACTGCTGCCGTTGCGGGCTGCCGTTGACGACCCGGACGGCGTCGCCGAGCGCCCTGGCGTTGTCGAGGAAGCCGGCCGCCGCGCCCCGGTCGTGCACGGTGACGACGACGCTGTTGGTGCGGGCGTCCACACCCCAGCCGCTGACTCCGGCGGTGCCGTTGCGGGCCAGGGCGCCGAGCTGGCGGGTCAGGCCGGTCAGTTCGGCGTGGCTGCGCGCGACGGCCTTCGGCACCGCGCCGGCGGCGCGGACCCGGTCGGCGGTCGCCCGGTCCGTGACGGCCACGGTCAGCTTGCCGGTGGTGCTGTCGAACCAGGCGCTCTGCGCCAGGTCCCGGCCGAGGGCGGCCGCGATCCGGTCGGCGGTGCCCTGTTGGGCCAGGCGGGTCCTGGCCTCGGCCGCGGTGAGGCCGAGGTCGCGTTGCAGGCCGGCGATCATGCCGTCCGGGACGGGGTCAGCGGCCGACGCCGTGACCGGCAGGAGTGCGGCGGTCAGGGTGACCGCCGCGACAAGGTATCGAAATGTGGACCGCACTGCGGGGCTCCCGTCGAAGGTGGTCAATGGCATGACGCTATGGACCTGGGACGGTCGGCCTCTACGGAGAAATCCCTTGAGTGCGGGAACCCGAAAGGGCCGGCTCCGGGGTGGTCGGTTCCCGGAGCCGGCCCTCTCCTCCCCCTCAGGAGGTCCCGGGTCGTGCGGTGTTCCTGGTCGGGGCCGGCCCCGTGGACGTGGTGCCGGGGCCGGCCCCTCCCTCTCCCCTCAGTGGGAGGTCACAGGGTGATCGACCACGTGTCGAGCACGCCGGTGTCACCCGGTCCGTAGTCGGTGACCCGCAGCTGCCAGGTGCCCGGGGCGGCCGAGTTCACCGGCACGCTGTAGGACTTCTGGCCCCCGAACGGGGTGCAGGGGTAGTTGCCGGTGCCGGAGTACTTGACCGCGTACACCTGGCCGTTCGGGGCGATCAGGCTGATCCCGAGGTCCTCGGCACAGGTGTGGTTGATCGTGACCGACAGGGTGACCGGAGTGACGGCCTGCCCGCTCGCGTTCGACGTCACCGGGCTGGTGACCCGGTTGTCGTTGATCGCGAAGTCGGTGTCGTTGGTGAACGTCCGGCCGGTCGGCGCGGTCGTGGTCGGGTTCGGCCCGGGCGTCGTCGGGTTCGGCGACGGGCTGGAGTTGCCGTTGACGGTCAGCGTGTAGGTGCTGGTGTGGGTGGCCGAGCCGGTACCCGTCACCGTGATCGTGTACGTGCCCGGGCTCGCGTTGGTGGCGACCGAGACGTTCACCGTGGCGCTGGAGCCGGAAGTCACCGACGACGGGCTGAAGGTCACCTTGACCCCGGCCGGCACGTTGCTCGCCGTCAGGGCCACCGACTGGGCCGTACCCGACGTGGTGGCGGTGTTGACCGTGGTCGTCAACGACTGCCCCGGGGTCGCCGTGCCCGAGCTCGGGCTGACCGACACCGAGAAGTCGTTGACGGTGCTGGTCCCGACGGCCAGGTTCCAGATGGTGTACGCGACGCCGTCCGCGCTCCGGTTCAGCGCCGTGGCGTTGATGTTGCTGGTGGTGTCACACGACTGGTGGTAGCAGGAGTCGTAGGCCTGCCCCGCCGTGCCGCCCCACTTGGTGGCCTCGGACGACGACTTGGTGGCGTTGGCCCCGGTCGCGTACCCCGAGGTGGCGATGCCCGCGTTCTTGAACGACGCGTCGTCCGAGCGGCCCTGGCCCTCGACGTTCTCCTGGGGCGCCAGGTTCAGCGAGTCCCAGTACGCCTTCATCGGCGCGGAGGTCGCGGTGTTCAGGTTGTTGATGAAGTACCCCGCGTTGGGCGAGGCGACCATGTCGAAGTTGTAGTACCCCTTGATGGCGCTCTTCTGGGTGGCGCTGAGGGAGTTGACGTAGAAGCGGGAGCCGTTGAGGCCCTGCTCCTCGTCCGTCCACCAGCCGAACCGCACGTGCCTGGTCATCGTCGGGTTGGCCTGCGCCAGGGCGAGGGCCGCCTCCAGGATCGACGCCGAACCGGAGCCGTTGTCGTTGATGCCCGGGCCCGCGCCGACACTGTCGAGGTGCGCGCCGAACATCACCGTGTTGTTCGCGTCGCCGGCCGGCCAGTCGGCGATCAGGTTCGGGCCGGAGCCCGAGGTGCAGCCCGAGGTGCAGGGCTGCTCGACGACCGTGTAGCCGGCCGCCTGGAGCTTGCCCTTCACGTAGGCCACCGAGGCG
Organism: Longispora urticae; assembly: GCF_053902585.1. Classification (NCBI taxonomy): domain Bacteria; kingdom Bacillati; phylum Actinomycetota; class Actinomycetes; order Micromonosporales; family Micromonosporaceae; genus Longispora; species Longispora urticae. Next base: position 16,904 of record NZ_JAQZSH010000061.1, on the reverse strand, counting down.
GTGTAGCCCGCGCCGGTGGAACGCCGGGTGCCACCGTTCTGCGAGGCGATCGTGTTGAACTGGGTCAGGTGCGCCTGCACCTTCGCGACGTCGATGTCCGGCGCGGTGCCGCCCGGGTTCGGGGCGCCGCCCACGGTCAGCTGGTAGGTCGCCGTGTGGGTCGCGCTGCCCGTGCCCGTGACGGTCACGGTGTAGGAGCCGGGTGCCGCCGAGGACGATGCCGCCAGGGTCAGGGTGGAGCTGGCGCCGGACTGCACCGACGCGGGGTTGAACGACGCGGTCACGCCGGACGGCAGGCCGCTGGCCGTGAGGTTCACGGTCTGCGCGCTCCCCGAGGTGGTCGCGGTGCCCACGGAGGTGGTCGCCGACGCGCCCGGCTGGACGGTGCCGCTGGCCGGGCTCAGAGAGAGCGAGAAATCATTGCCGGGGGTACCGGTGCAGGTCGCCTCGCCCGACTGGGCCGGCAGCGTGACGGCGTCCCAGGCGGCCTTGGTCTTGTTGTACAGGGCGCAGGTGGAGTCGAGGTTCTTGGCCGCCTGCAGCGTCGCGATCCGGTACTTCTTGTACGTCATGCCCGACGTCTTGAGCAGCATCGCGTTGTAGAACACCTTGCCGGCCTGCTGGATGCCGACCCCGGTGATCGAGGAGCTGTTGCAGGTCGGGCTCGCCGGCTGCCCGTTGGTGGGCGCGTTGCCCTCGGCCAGCAGGTAGAACCAGTGGTTCAGCGGCCCGGCCGCGTCGTGCACCTCGGTGTTCGGGATGCTCGACGAGTAGCAGTTGGGGCTGCGGCCGTCCTTGTTCGGCTCGTACATGTACCGCAGCGGCTTGCTGTTTCCCCCGAAGTTCACCAGCTCGCCGACCTCGTAGTCGGGCCGGTCCACGGAACTGTTGACGTACCACTCGGTGAGCGCGCCGAAGATGTCCCCGGTGCCCTCGCCCAGACCCGCCTCCGACGACGTGCCGCCGGGGGTGTTCTCGTCGATCCCGTGCCCGTTCTCGTGCCCGACGACGTCGATGCCGGTCAGCCACTGGTTCGCCGAGTTGTAGCCGAACAGGGTCGCGTTGGGCACGTAGTCCCAGTAGGCGTTCTTGTCCTGGAGGCCCACATAGGACGGCCAGCCACCACCGTTGCCGTTGAAGCCGTTACGGCCCAACCAGTTCTTGAGCATGTCCCATTCGCCGGCGTTGGAGTACATAACGTCCACGCAGCCGGAGACCTTGTCCGTCTTGCTCGCGCTTCCCCACACGTCGTCGGCGTCGGTGAAGATCGCGCCCGTGCTGCCCGAGTAGTCCGCACAGCTGATGTTGCCCCGGGTGGGGTCCTGCATCTTGTAGGCGCCGCTGGAGCCGGAGGTGGGGATGGGCAGGTTCGAGCCGCTCCACACGCCCGTGCCGGTACCGGCCTCGATCTCCTCCACCGCGTGCGCGACGGCACCCGAGCGGGCGTCGACGTACACGTGCTGGCGGCTGGGGCGGGTCTGCCCCGCGTGCCCGTGGCCCTGGTCCCCGCCCGGGGCCGCCGTGCCCGCGACGAGCACGTCCCAGGCCAGGACGGGACTCGGCTGACCGGTGCTGAGCACCACCAAGCGCGGTTCCGTCGAGGAGTCCGTCCGCAGCAGTCGGGCCCGCGCCGTGGTGGTCGCCCGCTCGGCGGACACGGTGGGGTTCGTGCCGACGTTGATCGCGGACTCGCTAGCCGACACCGTGGTCAGCACCCGGCCGGCCGCGTCGGTCGCCACCACCGCGTCCCCGCCCACGACGGGCAGGCCGCGGTAGGTCCGGTCGTAGGACACGTAGTACAGGTCGCGCTGCCCCGGCGTCCCGCCCTGGTACACGGCTCTGCGGTCGAACTGCTCGTTGGGCCCCTTCCGCAGCGCGTCCAGGCCGCTGGCCGCCGCCCGGTCCGCGGCGGCGACCGCCAGTCCGATGGGGTCCGACGCCTGAGCCGACGGCGACTGCGCCGTCGACCAGGACAACGCCGCCGCCGTGCCGGCGACCACCGCGAGGGCGATCCCGGCCGCTGCGACCGGTAACCCGGCTCTACGCCTCATGTGCGCACTCCTTCGGTTTCCCTCCGCGCGCACCGATGGCGCGGATAACCGGCAGCTAACAAGAGATCGACGGCCACGGAAACGGGGGAAACCCTTGACGCCGCATTGTTAAGGCTCCCTTGAGGTTCGGCGGGCCGCCGACCTGCGCGGGATCGCGAGGCGCGGACAGGTCAAGGGTTTTCCCCGTATCTCCGGACCGACCCTGCCGCGACGCCGTTCGTCACCGTGGGTCACGGGGCCGTCGCCTCGCGGGTGCTACCCGTCCCCCTGCGCCGGGCTGCGCCCCGGGCGGCGGTAGGGCCTTAACGTGAGGTCGTGCTGCCGACAGGGCGCGGAGGCCGGCCGGTCAGGAGAGTGTCGTGCGGCGCAGCAGGTACGTGTCCATGATCCAGCCCTTGGTGGCGCGGGCCACCGCGCGCAGCTCCCGGATCCGGTCGGCGACCTCGACGACCGGGCCGTGCACGAGGATCTCGTCGGCGGTGCCCAGGTAGGCGCCCCAGTAGATGTCGAAGTCGGCCGCGTCGGGCAGCTCGGCGAACGCGCACCCGGCGTCGAGCATCACGACCAGGTCGTCGATCCCGTCCGGCACACCGTCGGCGGCGAGCCTGCGGCCCGGGGTGATCTGCACCGGGCGGCCGATCCGGTTCAGGGCGATCCCGTGCGCGGCGGTCAGGGCCGCGACGCAGGTGATCCCGGGGATGACCGTGTAGTCCAGCGCCGTCCGGTCGCGGGTGAGGATGTCGTCGAGGGCGGCCAGGGTGCTGTCGTAGAGGCCCGGGTCGCCCCAGACCAGGAACGCGCCGGTCTGCCCGTCGGCCAGCTCCTCGGCGATCAGCCGCTCGAACAGGTCCGCGCGCCGGCTCCGCCAGTCCCGGACGGCCTCGGCGTAGGCGGGGGTGGTCCGGTCGCGTGCCGGGTCCCCGGCCTCCACGACCCGGTGGGAGCCCTGGGCGTGCGCGGCGAGGAGCTGCTCGCGCAGGCGTACCAGGTCGTGTTTGTCCTCGCCCTTGTCCAGCACGAAGAAGACGTCGGTCCGGCCGATGGCCTTCGCCGCCTGGAACGTGAGGTGGTCCGGGTCGCCCGCCCCGATGCCGATGACGAGGATCTTCTTCATCCCGCGAGTCTGCCCGGCCGCCGGAGGCCGGCCGCGGCCGGGCCGACGCGGGGTCGCCGATCGCGCCCCGGCTGTCGGCGGGCGGTTTCGTGGCTCAGACCTGCTCGAAGCGGAACTCCCGGATGAAGCAGTCCCGCGGCTGCCCGACGGCGAACAGGACGCAGTCGATGACCGACCGCGCGGTCAGTGCCCCGTGTGACACCCGTGGCCCGTCCTGCTCGAAGTCCGGCGGGTACAGCGAGATCACGCGCACGCCCTCGGCCCGTAGGCGGTGCGAGAGGATGTCGGCGAACCCGGCCTGGGCGCGCTTGGCGGCGTAGAAGGCCGGGTGGGCGCCGGACCGGTGGTGGCCGACCTCGCCGCAGGCGGAGATCAGGTTCACGATGTCGGGCCGCGCCGAGGCACGCAGCAGCGGCAGCAGGTGCCTGGTGAGCAGGACCGTGCCGGTCACCGCGCCGGCGATCGTCGCCACGATGTCCTCGTCGGCGACCGTGTCGAGGTCCTCGCCGTGGAGGTACCGGGCACCGCTGTTGATGAGGACGTCCAGGTGGTCCGTGCGTTCGGCGAGCGCCGCCGCGAATCCCCGGATCGAGTCCGGCGACTCCAGGTCGCAGGAGAAGGCCTCGGCGGTGCCCGGTCCGCGCGCCGCGACCGCGTCCGCGGTGCGCCGGGCGGCGGCCGGATCCCGGGCGGAGACGAACACGTGCGCGCCGCGTTCGGCGAACGCCGACGCGAGGGCCCGCCCGGTGTCCCGTCCGGCACCGCTGACAGCCACCCGCAACCCGTCGAAGATCATGCCCGGGATCAGAACACATCAACCGCGCTGGAGGTCAACGCGCACCGTACCCGGCCCGGACTGCGTCCTCGACGGATGCGGCGGCTCGACGGCCAGAGACACCGGACAGCCGAGCGCGCTCTCCGGGGCGCCCGCGCCGGCCACCGTCGAGCCGGTGACCGCGCGAGCCCTCCGAGGAGTAATTCGTACCCATATATCCTTCGTGGGGTTGATCTCAGTGCGGCTGTGCGGTACGGCGGGGCCAGGTCCACGCGGAGCGCAGGATGAAGGCCAGGAGCAGCACCTCGAGTCCGATGGAGAGGCCGTAGAAGAAGGCCCACTCCCGGGTCGTCCCCGCCGCGTTGAACGCCGAGTAGGGGAGGTAGAGCGATGCCACGACGAGGTTCGTGGTGCGGCTCGCCCGGGCGGGCAGCGTCATGGAGAGCGTCACCATCAGGGCGGGGATCGCCACGGACGCGAGCATGATGGTCAACAACGTCGAGGTGACCTCGAACTTCCAGACGAGGCCGTTCAGGATGCCGTCGACGACGCCGGGCTTGTAGAGATTGAAGAAGTCGACGTAGAGGTACAGGAACATGAAGCTGGTCCATGCCGCTGTGAGTTTGGCCCGCACGGGCATGCGCGGATCTTCCAGCGTGCTCCGGGACGGCGCGTTCTCCAGCGCGGTGCCGGACGGAGGCGTTCTCATCACAATGCTCCTTGGCCTGATCAGGTGAGTGCCTCCACCCTCACGGACGCCGGCGGCGGGCACATCGGCTCCGGACCATGATTCGACCTGGTCGTTGGCACAGCCGACCTCCTATACTTTTGGCGGATACGCCGGGCCCGCGGGCTGCCTAGGCTGATCGGATGTCCACCACAGCACTCCGCTCGCTGTGGGCCGAACCTCGACCCACGAACGCCCCGGACCGGGGGCCGCGGGACTGGGCCCTCGTCGCGGTACTCATCTGCTGGTCCGCGGTGGAAGTGGTGCTCCGCCGGGACCTGGCGCCGCTCCCGTTGCAGCTACTCGCGGTGCTCGCGGTCCTCGGCCCCCTGCTGTGGCGACGCACGCACCCGCTCGTCGCGGTCGCGGTCTCCATCGGCACGTTGACGATCGTCGACGTCGTCCGGGTCGTCACCGGGTCGCGGGGCACCATGCTGAACTGCACCCTCGCGGTGCTGATCCTGGCCTACGCCCTGTTCCGCTGGGGCTCCGGCCGGGAGGCCGCGAGCGGCCTCGGCATCATCCTGCTCTGGCTGGCCGTCATCACCACCCGCGGCGCCGACCCCACCACCCTGGCGGAGGCGGTCGCGGGGTACGCGTTCTTCCTGTTCGCCGCAGCGCTCGGCGCCGCGATCCGCTATCGCGCGAAGGGCCGGATCCGCGACATCGACCGAGCCAAGTCCCGCGAACGCGAACTGCTCGCCCGCGAGCTGCACGACACCGTCGCCCACCACGTCTCGGGCATCGCCATCCAAGCCCAGGCAGGACGTGCCATCGTGGCGACCCACCCCGAGCGGGTCGTCGAGGTCCTGGCCGTCATCGAGGACGCGGCGAGCCGCACCCTCACCGAGCTGCGCGCCATCGTCGGCGTGCTCCGCGCCGCACAGGACACCGCGTTCGCGCCGCAGCCCGGCGTGGCCGAGGTCGAGCAGCTCGCCACCGATGGCCAGACGCGTCCCCGCGTCGAGGTGACCGTCTCCGGCGCGTTCGAGGACCTCAGCCCGGCGGTCGGGGCCGCGATCTACCGGCTGGCCCAGGAGTCCGTCACCAACGCTCGACGGCACGCCCGGCACGCGAACCGGGTCACCGTCGCCGTCACGGGCGAGGCCGACCGGGTACGACTGACCGTCGACGACGACGGCTCCGCCGCCGGCGACCGCGCTCCGGCGGGCTACGGCCTGGTGGGCATGCGGGAACGCGCCGCACTGCTCGGCGGCACCTTCCACGCGGGTCCCGCCGCCGGGCGGGGCTGGCGGGTCGAGGCGGTCCTGCCCCGAACCGGGACGCCGCGATGAGCATCAGGGTCCTCATCGCCGACGACCAGCCCATCGTGCGGACCGGGCTGACGATGCTGCTCGACGCCCAGCCCGACATCGAGGTGGTCGGCGCGGCCGCCGACGGGCGCGAGGCGGTCCGCCTGGCGCTCCAGCTGCGTCCCGACGTCGGCCTGTTCGACATCCGGATGCCGCTGATGGACGGCATCGAAGCCACCCGACGCCTCGCCGGCCCCGACGTCGCCGACCCCCTGCCGATCGTGGTCATCACCACCTTCGACCTCGACGAGTACGTCTACGGGGCGCTCAGGGCCGGCGCCCGCGGGTTCCTGCTCAAGGACGCCGGGTCCGCCCTGCTGACCCAGGCCATCCACGCCGCCGCGGACGGAAACGCCCTGATCGCGCCCAGTGTGACCGTCCGACTGCTCGCAGCGTTCGCCCACGCGCAGACCTCATCTCCGAGGCAGCCGATGGAACCGCTGACCGCCCGCGAGGAGGAGGTCCTCGTGCCTGTCGCCCAGGGCCGCACCAACAATGAGATCGCCAGCGAGCTCTACATCACCCCGAGCACCGTCAAAGCCCACCTCGCCAGCCTCATGCGCAAGCTCGACGCCCGAAACCGGGTCGAGGTCGCCATGTGGGCCCACGAAACCGGCCGCGTCTGACGCCGCGGAGCACGGCATCCGCTGGCTGTGGTCCTGGCACCCGGACAAGGGGTTCGAGACCAGGCCAGCGGGTCCTTCCACGCCGAAGCCCGGCCCGACGAGGCCGGGTGCCCAGGTCCGACACCCGGCCTGATCCGGCGTGGTCGGCGGATCCGTCAGTCGATGTCGTCGGGAGCGGACCGGGCGAGGGTCGCCAGGGTCGCCAGGGCCCGGGCCAGGACGTCCAGCGGCGGGGACGCGAGGCCGAGGCGCACCGTGTTCGGGGTGCGGTGCGGCGCCGCCGTGAACGCCGAGCCGACCGTGACCGCGATGCCGCGCCGGGCCGCGGCGGCCGCGAACACCTCGGGCCGCCAGCGCCGGGGCAGCTCCCACCAGCACAGGTACGCGCCCGGGGCGGTGCGCACGCCCAGCCCGCCCAGGCAGGTGCGGACCAGATCCTGGCGGGCCCGGGCGTCCGCGCGCTTGGCCGCCTCGACCGCGGCGAGGGTGCCGTCGGTGATCCACCGGGTCGCGGCGTCCAGGGCGAACCGCTGCGGGGTCCACGCGCCCGACCGCAGCGCGTCGGCGAGCCGGTCGGTCAGGTGGGGCGGGGCGACCGCGAAGCCGGTGGTCAGGCCGGGGGCGAGGCGTTTGGAGAGGCTGTCGACCAGGATCGTGTGGTCGGGGGCCAGCGCCGCCAGGGGGGTGGCCGCCGGGTCCAGGTAGGACCAGACGGCGTCCTCGACCAGGTGCAGGTCCAGCCGGCGGGCGAGGTCGGCGAGGTCGGACCGGCGGGCATCCGGCATCGTGACGCAGAGCGGGTTGTGCAGCGTGGGTTGCAGGTAGACGGCGTGCAGGCCGCCGGCACGGTGCGCGGCGGCGACGCCGTCGGGGCGCAGACCGTCGTCGTCGACCGGGAGCGGGACGAGGATGACACCCAGACGGTCCGCCAGGGCGCGGACCACCGGGTACGTGAACTCCTCGACGCCGAGCCGGCCGCCGGGCGGGACGAGCGCGGCGACCGCCCCGGCGATGGCCTGCCGACCGCTGCCGGCGAACAGGATCCGGGCCCCGTCCGGGGTCCATCCCGGTCGGGCCAGCGCGTGCGCGGCGGCGGCCCTGGCCCCGGGCGTGCCGGCGACCCCGACCGGGCGGAGCGCGGCGGCGAGGACGTCGGGGCGGAGCAGGTGGGCCAGGCCGGCGGCGAGGGGCGCGAGCTGTTCGGGCACGGCCGGGACACTCAACTCCAGGTCCACGGGCTGGTCGGCGGGCTCGCCGAGGGCGGCGAACTCCCCTGCCGCCCGGACGAACGTGCCCCGCCCCACCTCGCCGGTGACGAGGCCGCGCCGAACGAGTTCGCGGTACACCCGGTGCACTGTGGAGGGTGCCAGCCCGTGCTCGCGGGCGAACGCGCGCTGGGTCGGCAACCGGTCGCCCGGCCGGAGCCGGCCGCCGGTGATGTCGGCCGCGACGGCGTCGGCGACGTTCCGGTAGTCCCGCACCCGCGCTCCCCTCCGAACAATCCCACATTGCACCGAGGACAATAACAGCATTGCATCGAGATGGGTACCTGACCTAGGGTCGACCCATGATCGGAACCCACGCGGTGCTGGGGGTCGCGGCGGTGTCCCTGGGCATGGTCCTCACCCCCGGACCGAACATGATCTACGTCGTCTCGCGCAGCGTCACCCAGGGCCGCCGGGCCGGCGTGATCTCCCTCGCCGGGGTCGCCGTCGGCTTCGGCGTCTACCTCACGGCCACCACCCTCGGGCTGTCCGTCGTCTTCGTCGCGGTCCCCCAGCTGTACCTGGCGGTCAAGCTCGCCGGCGCCGGGTACCTGCTGTGGCTCGCGTGGCAGGCGTTGCGGCCCGGCGGGGTCACGGCGTTCGCGCCCGGCGAGCTGGCGCACGACCCGCCGCGCCGGCTGTTCGCGATGGGGCTGCTGACCAACCTGCTCAACCCGAAGGCGGCAGTGCTCTACCTGACCCTGATCCCGCAGTTCCTGGACCCGTCCGCCGGGCACCTCCTCGCCCAGGGGTTCGCGCTCGGCGCCGTGCAGATCACGGTCAGCCTCACGGTCAATCTGGCCCTGGTGCTGGCGGCCGGCATGATCGCGACGTTCCTGGCCCGGCGTCCGCGCTGGCTGCGGACCCAGCGGTACGTGACCGGGACCGTGCTCGGCCTGCTCGCCTGCAAGCTCGCGACCGACTCGTCCCGCGCGGCCGTCGCGTGAGGGCCCCGCTCCCGGTGCGGCGGGCCGTCGACCGCACCCTGGTCGACGGGGGTGGGGGCGGGGAGAGCGCCGCGGGGGGCCGGTCGAGTCCCGGCTCCCCGCGGCGGACGGTCTAGAGGGTCACCGACCACCAGTCCAGGGTGCCCTGGTCGCCGTAGCCGTAGTCGGTGATCCGCAGCTGCCAGGTGCCGGAGGCCGCGGAGTTGACCCCGGTCGCGGTGTAGGTCTTCTCGCCGTTCACCGGGGTGCACGGGTAGTTGCCGCTGCCGGAGAGCTTCAACGGGTACACCTGTCCGCCGGGTGCGACGAGGGAGATGCCCAGGTCCTCCAGGCAGGTGTGGTTCAGGCCGATCCGCACGCCGACCGAGGTGGCGGCCTGTCCGGTGGCGGTGGACGTCACGGGGCTGAAGATCCGCTGGTTGTCGCGGATCGGGAAGTCGGTGTCGGCGCGGAAGGTCCGGCCACCGGACGTGGTCACGGTCAGCTGGTACTCGGCGGTCCGGGTCACCGATCCGGCCGCCACGACGGTCAGGGAGTAGGTCCCGGCCGGCACGGTGGCGCCGACCGTCACGGTGGCGGTGGCGGACCCGCCGGTCTGGACGCTGGCCGGGCTGAACGTGACCCCGATCCCGTTCGGACCGACGCCACCGTTGCTCGCGGTCAGCGAGATCGTCTCCGGGCCGCCGGACACGACCGCGGTCGACACACCGAACGTTCCGGTTCCGCCGGCCGGCACGGACCCGGACGACGGGTTCAACGACACCGAGAAGTCACCCGTCGTCGGCCCGGTGCCGGTCACGGTCAGGCTGTAGGTGGCCGTGTGGGTCGCCGAGCCGGTGCCGGTGCCGGTCACCGGGTACGTGCCGGCCGGGGTGGAGGCCGCGGTGGCGATGGTCAGGGTGGACGAGGCGCCGGGGGTCACCGGGCTCGCGCTGAACGACGCCGTGGCCCCGGACGGCAGGCCGGTCGCCGACAGCGTGATCGCGGTCGGGCTGCCCGCCACGACGGCGGTGGACACGGTCGCGGTCGCCGAGGAACCGGCCTGGACCGTCCCGGAGCCCGGGCTGACGGCCAGGGAGTAGTCATGGGTCGTCGTGCCGCCGCCGAAGGAGCTGATGTTGAGGACCTTGCTCGGCGAGCCGGTGCCGGGCACGTTCTTGATGGTCACGTTCGAGGCGGCGTTGACGAGGGCGGCCTCCACCTGGGCGGAGGTGGCCGTGGGGTTGCCCTGGAGGTACAGGGCCGCGGCTCCGGCGCCGTGCGGGCACGCCATCGACGTACCCGTCTTGGCGGTGCCGCCCGTGTCCCCGGCCGCGTTGGCCGCCGTGATGTTCACGCCGGGCGCGAAGAAGTCGACGCACGTGCCCCAGTCGGTGCCCGAGTTGAAGGTGTCGGTGTTGTCGAACGACCCGACCGCGATCGCCGACTTCGTCGTGGCCGGCGAGGTGAGACACGCGTCCTTGCTCCAGTTGCCGGCCGCGACGACGACCGTCACGCCCGTCTCCACGAGCCGTTTGATCGCCGCGTCCACCGTCGGGTGGGTCAGGTCCGGGTCGCCGGTGCTGAAGTTCGCCACCGCCGGCTTCCTCGCGTTCGCCGCCACCCAGTCGGTGGCCTTCACGACGTCCGCGTCGGTGTTGGAGGAGTTGCAGCCCTGGAACTGGCGCACCGGCACCAGGATCGCCTTCTTCGCCACCCCGTAGACCGTGCCCCCGGCCGTGCTGGCCACATGCGTCCCGTGGCCGTTGGACGGGCAGTCCTCGGTACCGTTGCCGTCGTCGAAGATCGAGTGCCCCTCGCTGACCGCGACCCGGCCGCCGAAGTCGGCGTGCGTGGACCGGATCCCACCGTCCACCACATAGATCCGCACCCCCGAACCGTCGGCGTCGTACGTGTACTTCTTGTCCAGCGGCAGGTTCGTCTGGTCGATCCGGTCCAGCCCCCAGTTCGGCGGGTTGTCCTGCGTCACCGGCGCGGCCGCCGACTCCGCCATGTGGTTGATCCCGTTCGTCGACACGTACTTCACCGCCGGGTTGCGGCGGACCCTCGCCAGCGCCTCGTCGGTGAGGGAGGCCGCGAAACCGCGCAGGGCGACGTTGTAGGTGTACTTCACCCGCGCTTCCGCGGCCGTGAGCCCGAAGGCCGGCAGCGGGTCGTCCGCCACCAGGCCGGCGTTGTCCTTCAACACCACGATGTACTCGCCGACGACCGACTTCCCCGCGCTCACCAGCGGGGCGGGCTCGGCGGAACCCGTCGAGGCCAGAGCCGGCACGGCACCGAGCATTCCGATCGCCACGACGATGGGGATTGCCCTGAAGAGAGGTTTCATGGCCACAAGCTTCGGCCCGACCTCGGCAAATTTATACAGAACAATCCCTTGTCTTTGCCTCAGTCACCGCCCGCGCCCGGGACAAGGGTTTCCCCGGATTCGGCGGCCGCGCGGACTCACGAGCATGACCTCATGCGAAAACTGACGAGGTATCTGATCGGGCTGGTGGTGGCCGCGCTCGTCGTGGTGGCCCTGCCGGGCCCGGCGAGCGCGATCCGGGGCGGCACGCCGGTGTCGGTCGCGGACTATCCGTGGGCGGCGGTGAGCACCCGACCGGGCAGCGCCCACCCGTACAAGGAGTCGTGTAGCGGGGTGCTGCTGTCGCCGACGCTGTTCATGACGGCCGGGCACTGCACGATGAAGACGGAGACCTGGGACAAGCGGACCGTGATCGTCGGTCGGTCCGACATGGCCACCACCGAGGGGATCGAGGTGAAGCCGGTCGACGCGTGGCTGCACCCGGAGTACCCGAACTGCAACGAGGGCTTCCAGTGCGGTGACATCGGCATCTGGGTGCTGGCGAAGCCGGTCGGCACGTCCTACGTCCAGATCGGCACGGCCGCCGACGAGGCGGTGGGCACCAACTCCACCATGGTCGCGTGGGGCCAGATCGGCGGCGGGCAGAACTCCACAGTGGCCCGGAAGGCGACGTTCCCGGTGACGGCGGAGAAGCCCTGCAAGGACAAGGGCTACGACTTCAAGACGGGTACCGTCCTGTGCTTCGGCCCCGTCAACGGCGACGTCGGCACGTGCGTCGGGGACAGCGGCGCGGGTTACGTGGTCGGCACGAAGCTGATCGCCATCCACTCGGGCGGTGACTCCAACTGCAACGGCCCCGGCATGGGCATGCGCGTCGCCGACCAGGCCGCCAACATCCAGAAGATCATCAACGGCCAGGGCGACCAGTCCGGCTGGCGGCACCTCGGCACCGGCACCCCCGCCGACGACTTCTCCGTCTCGACCAGCCCCACCAGCGGCGATGTCACCCCCGGGCAGTCGGCGACCGTCACCGTCAACACGGCCACCACCTCCGGCGGCCCGCAGACCGTGAACCTCACAGCCAGCATGGGCGCCGCGGCGCCGCTCGGGATCACCGTCGCGCTCAGCCCGACGTCGGTGCGGTCCGGCGGGTCGTCGACCATGACCGTCACGGCCGCGGCGACCACCCCGGCAGGCACGTACCCGGTCACCGTGCTCGGGACCGGCGACGGCGGGGTGGTCCGCGAGGCGCAGTACACCCTGACGGTGTCCGGGGGAACGCCGACCCGCACCTTCCGCGCCGACACCGACTACCCGATCCGCGACAACCAGCGGATCCTCAGCCCCGTGACGTCCACCGCCACCGGACAGGCCGCCACCTCGGTCGGCGTGCGGATCGGCCTGAACCACACCTGCCTGGAGGACCTGGGCATCTCCCTCATCGCACCCGGCGGACAGGTCCACACCGTCAAGTTCTCCGGCAGCGGCAGCTACCCGTGCAGCCCGTGGAACGGGGAGAGGACGTTCACCGCGACCGGGGTGAACTCCGCGGCCTCCGGCACCTGGCAGTTGCGGGTCACCGACTACGGCCCCGGCGACCAGGGCACGCTCGACTACTGGTCCCTGACCCTGTAGCGATCAGCGTCTGGCCCGGTCCCGTTGTCGGGGCCGGGCCAACGGCGTTTCCGTGCCCTGTGGGGTGGTGGCGGCACATCCGGCGCCAGCAGTTTGGCGGCGGGGATCCGTAGTAGCGCGCCGGCACAGGCTGGAGGAGCGCCGGGACGTCCGGCGCGCATCCCGCATTGTGGACCGGCTTCGGGCTGCCCGCCCCGGTCAGCGCCCCCGTCGACCGCCGGGTCGCGACCGGCCACGCCTCCGACAGCCCGTCCAGCCTCATCGAAACCGCCTGAAGGGCAGAACATTGACGCAGTACCACGGAAAAAAGGTCGTCATCACCGGCGGCACCATCGGGATGGGGTTCGCGATCGCGCGACGGCTCGTGGCCGGCGGCGCCGAGGTCGTGCTGACCGGGCGCGACGAGCAGCGGTTGGCCGAGGCCGGACAGCTGCTCGGCCCGGGGGCGCACGTGCTGCGTTCCGACGCCGGGAGCCTGGCCGACATCGACGCCCTCGCGGCGTTCGTCCGGGACCGGTTCGGCGCCGTCGACGCGCTGTTCGTCAACGCGGGCGTGTCGGTGCTCGAACCGTTCGCGGAGGTCACCGAGGCCACCTACGACTGGATCTTCAACGTGAACGCGAAGGGCGCGTTCTTCACCGTGCAGCGGCTGGCTCCGTTGGTGGCCGACGGCGGCTCGATCGTGTTCACCACGGCCGTGACCAACCTGGGCGGCTTCCCCACCATGAGCGTCTACTCCGGCTCGAAGGCCGCCGCCGGGGCCTTCGCCAAGGTGTTCGCCTCGGAGCTGCTGCCCCGCGGGATCCGGGTGAACGCCGTGAGCCCCGGCTTCATCCGCACCCCGTCCATGGGGGTCACCGACGCGCCCGCCGAGGTCGTGGCGGCCTTCGAGGCCGAGGGTGCCGCGCTGACCCCGATGGGTCGGGTCGGGGACGCCGGGGAGGTGGCGAAGGCGGCGCTGTTCCTGGCGTTCGAGGCGACGTTCACCACCGGGGTGGAGCTCGGGGTCGACGGCGGGCTCGGCCGCAACATCGTCAACCCCGCACCAGCGGCGCACTGATGGACCACCGGCCGCCTGTGGGCACATATGGCATCCGTCACAGGGCGGGGCCGCACACGCACGCGGCCTCGTTCGTCGTCGGTGACCCTCGGCCCACCGCCGCCCGGAAACTTGTGCCTACGTGGTCGGCACGGTTACGTTGCCCCGGTCGGGAACATCCGCGCCGGACGGCTGAGTACCCGGGGGGGCACGCATGGAACACACCCACGGCCACGCAGGCGCTCTCCGCGATGGCTGGAGCACGCCCCCGTCCTCGATCCGGCCGCCCGGACCGCTGTTCGCGGTGTCGGACGTGCACGGATTTCTCCCCGAGTTGATCGAAGCACTGTTCGCCGCGGCCCTCGTGGACAGGGCGGGCCGGTGGACCGGCGGGGCCGCGCGGTTGTGGTTTCTCGGGGACTACGTCGACCGGGGACCTGACGGGATCGGCGTGATCGACTACGTCCGCCGGCTGCAGGGCGAGGCGGGCGCCGCGGGTGGACACGTGGGCGCGCTGCTCGGCAACCACGAGATCCAACTGCTCGGCGCGGACCGGTTCGCCGACTCCCCCGTGCCCGGTTGGGGGTACGCGGGCGGCCTGCACGACACGTGGTTGCAGTGGGGCGGCCGGGCCGGTGACCTGCGCCGACTGACCGACGAGCACCGGGCCTGGCTGTACGGGCTGCCCGCCGCTGCCGTGGTCGGGGAGCACCTGCTCGTGCACTCGGACTCGCTGGGGTACCTGCGGTTCGGGTCCACGCTCACCGAGGTCAACGAGCGGGTGGCCGAGGCGATGACCACGGAGGACGCCGGGGTCTGGCTCGACCTGACCCTGGCGTTCGTCGACCGCCTGGCCTTCCAGGGCGGGAGCGGGCCGGCGGCGGTGGACAGGATGCTGGCCGCGCTGGGCGGGCGGGCGATCGTCCACGGGCACAGCACGCTGATCCGTCACTTCGGCGTCGCGGCCGGCCAGGTGCGCGGGCCCGTCGTGTACGCGGGCGGGCGGGTGACCGCCGTGGACGGTGGGGTGCACGAGGGTGGCCGGGTACTCGTCGTGCCGCTGTCCACACGAAGCTCGGCATAGCGGCCGGCGCGCCCGGGCGGCCGTCGTCACCCACGCCCCACCGCAGAAGTGCTCGTCGGAGGGGTTGACCCGCGGGTCGCCCGGCCCGCCACGCACACCGGGAGGCGGCGGACCGTCGGTGGGGCCCGCTAGCCGGTCGTCCGGGAGGCTCGGTGCTGGCTGGGGCGGGTCCCGTACACCCGGTGGAAGGCCACGCTCAGGCCGAAGGCGCTGCGGTACCCGACCTGCCGGGCGATCGACTCCACGGTCGCCTCGGTGCGCACCAGCAGGTCGGCCGCCAACGCGAGGCGCCACCCGGTCAGGTACGCCATCGGCGGCTGGCCGACCAGTTCCCCGAACCGGCGCGCGAACGTCGCCCGCGACACCCCGGTCTCCTCGGCGAGGGCCGCCACCGTCCACGGCCGCGCCGGCCGGTCGTGGATCAGCCGGAGCGCCCCGCCCGCGACGGGGTCGCTGAGCGCCCGGTACCAGCCGGGGGAATCGGCCTCCGGGCGGGCGAACCACTCCCGCAGCGTGGACAGCAGCAGCAGGTCCAGGAGCCGGTCCAGGACGGCCTGCTGTCCCGGGTCCTCCCTGCTGATCTCGGCGGCGGTGAGGTCGAGGATCGGGCCGGGCGCGCCGTCGTGCCGGACCACGAGCACCCGGGGCAGGGCGCCGAGCAGCCGTTCGGAGACCCGGCCGCCGACCTGGTAGCTGCCGGTGAGCAGGACCGTCGGGCCGTCCATGCTGTTGCCGCAGGTGCGCAGGCCCAGGATCACCTCCTCGCTGACGTCCGCGCCGTCGGCCGTCGTGCACCGGTCGGGGCCGATGACGTACAGCGGTGGGCTGAGCGGGTCGTCGCCGACGGTGAAGGGCTCGGATCCGACGACGATGGCCACGTCGCCGCTGTCGAGCGCGACGGGCTCGCCGTCGCCGGGCGCGATCCAGGCCGCGCCGCGCAGCAGCGTGACCAGGGTGAGCGGGCGGCGGTCGGCGAACCGGACCGACCAGGGCGGGGCCAGGAAGTTCCGGCTGAACAGGGCCCCGTCGGACCGCACCTCGTACAACAGACTCGCCAGGGCGTCCATGGCGCGAGTTTAGACGCTCAGACATGCATCTGAGCGCCGTGACCATTCTCCAGCTCACCGGCGGGCGGTTTGATGATCACATGACGAACACGACGTTCCTGGTCCTCGGCGGTACCGGCAAGACCGGCAGCCGCGTCGCCTCCCGCCTCCAGCAGCTCGGACACCAGGTCCGGGCGGCCTCCCGCACCGGGGCGGCCCGCTTCGACTGGCAGGACGAGAACACCTGGGAGCCGGTCCTGGACGGCGTCGGCGCCGCGTACCTGGTCGACTCCCAGCTCGCCGACGCCGCGACCTCCGTGGCCGCGTTCAGCAAGCTCGCCGTGTCCCGCGGGGTCGAGCGGCTCGTCCTGTTGTCCGCCCGCGACTGGGTCGTACCGGCCGGCGAGGAGAAACTGCCCAGCGAGCGCGCGGTCCGCGACTCCGGCGCGGAGTGGACCCTCCTGAAGCCGGCCTGGTTCTCGCAGAACTTCAGCGAGGACCCCTACTTCCGGGGGGAGATCCTCGACGGGGAGATCGTGATGTCCACCGGGACCGGTCTCGAACCGTTCGTCGACCTCGACGACGTGGCGGACGTGGCCGTGGCCGCCCTCACCGGCACGGGTCACGCCGGGCGGTCCTACACGTTGACCGGTCCGCGACTGCTGAGCCTCGAGGACGTGGTCGGGGAGATCTCCCGGGCCACCGGCCGCGACATCGGCTACCGGCCCGTCACGCCGGAGGAGTTCGCCGCCTACGCGGCCGCCCGCGACGTCCCGGAGGACTACGTGGCCCTGTTGAACCTGCTGTACGGCTGGATCGCCGAGAACCGGTTCCTCGATCTCGGCGACGGCGTCCAGCGGGCCCTGGGCCGCGAGCCGCGCGACTTCGCCGACTACGCCCGGGCGGCGGCCGCGACCGGGGTGTGGAACGCCTGAGCCGGTGGGCCCGCGCGGTGGAAGGCGCGCGGGCCCACC
>NZ_JAQZSH010000060.1:0-7167 GCF_053902585.1 Longispora urticae | reverse complement strand
GGGGGGCCCCGCGCCCGGGGGCCGCTGGGGGGGGGGCCGCGCCCGGCGTACCGGGCGCGGCCGTGGACCTCAGTGGCAGTTGGTCGTGCCGCTGTCGGTGTAGGACTTGCCGGCGACCGGCACGAACTCCCAGGTGTAGCTGTTGGCGTGCAGCGTGAACTTCAGGACGCCCGCGGTGCCGGTGTTGCGGGCCTCGCTGTTCGGCTGGATCGTGCCGAAGCTGTACGCGCCGGCCCCGCCCATGCCGGCGACGAAGTGCCGGGCGCCCCGGGCGGTGTCCAGCGCGCCGTTCGCGTTCATCGGCGCGAACCGCTCGTACTGGTGGTTGTGGCCGGTGACGACGACGTCGGCGTTGAAGTCGTACAGCGCCTGGGCCAGGGGCCGGACGGCGGTGGTGGGCGCGTGGTTGGAGCCCGACGTGTACAGCGGCTTGTGCCAGTACGCGAGGGTGCAGGGCTTGGAGCTGGCGGCCAGGTCGGCGCGCAGCCACTGCTCCTGCGCGGAGCCCGCCGAGGTGCTCACCTCCGAGTTCAGCGACACGATGTGCCAGTTGCCCAGGTCGTAGGAGTAGTAGCCCTGGCCGGACGGGCCGGCCACCGCGCCGAAGTAGTCGTAGTACCCGCTGGCGCCGGAGGTGTTGTAGTCGTGGTTGCCGGGCGCCGGCTTCGTGCGGGCCTTGTGCCGGCCCCAGGTCGGGTCGTAGTAGGTGCTGAACTCCGACGCGGTGCCGTTGGTGTAGACGTTGTCCCCGGCGGTGAACACCGTGCCGGGGATGCCGTCGAGCAGGTTGGCCGTGGCCGTGTCGCCGGAGCCGGAGTCGGCGATGTCACCGGCGCCGACCAGCACCGGGTCGCCCGGCTGGCCGGTCGGGGTGGGGGAGGGCGTCGGGGTCGTACCCGTCGTGACCACCAGCTGCGGGGCGGTGCCGCCGCTCTCCCGCGAGTCGTAGTCCGCGCCGTCGCTGCTGCTGGACGTGACCCCGATGCTGAACGTGCCGTTGCCCGCGACGTACGAGGTCACGTCGACCTCGTACCACGCGTTGCGCGCCACCGAGCCGAGCGAACCCAGCGTCGCGCCGTCGATGGCCGGCTGGTTGCTCCACGTGACGGCCGTCTCCGACCAGGTGGTGGCGCTCATGGCCTTGAACGTGCCGCCGTTGGGGGACTGCGAACCCGACACGTCGTCGGTGTGCACCCGCAGCCTGGCGCTGGTCACCGGCGAGGTCAGGCCCGTGACGGTGAACTTCAGGAACGCCCGCTTGACCGGCGAGTTGTCCACGCCGAGCTGGCCGGCGGTGCCGTAGTTGGTGCTGGTGGCGCCGTTGTCGACGTAGGTGTCGGCGACGGGGGTGAAGGTGGCGGTGGCCGCGGAGGCGGCCGTGGCCCCGCCGAGCACCGCGAACGCGGTGACGGTGGCGGTGACGACGGCCGCGCAGGCCGCCGCGACCGTGACCTTGCGTGAGGACATCAGTGGAGCCCTTCCGATCAGGGGGAGGAAACCGGGATTTCGAACCTACTGACGCCGACACACGGCCACGGGAAGGAATTCATGTCACTGGATGACCAAGGCGTGAACACGGAGTGTTGTCCACGGTGGACCGGGGCGCACGCCCCGTCGGGCCCCGGGTCAGGCGACCGGCGGGTCCGAACGGAGCCGGGCGTGCAGGTGCTCGTCGTGCAGCAGGCCGTCCGCGTACCGGTACGACGCCCGGGTCACGCCCTCCAGCGCGAACCCGGACTTCTCGGCCACCCGGCACGACGCCGCGTTCCCCGTCGAGTGCAGCAACCCGATCCGGACCAGGTCCAGCGCGCCGAATCCCCAGCCGCACACCGCGGTCACGGCGGCCGCCGCCACGCCCCGACCGCGGGCCCAGGGCGCGACCGTGTAGCCGACCTCCGCCGCCTGTTGCGCCCGGTCGATGTGGTGCAGCGCGACGATGCCCAGCAGCGTGCCGCCGGCCGCGTCGAGGATGACGAACGTGACGTGCCCGCCCCCGCTCCAGTCGGCCATCCGCTCGCACCAGTCGCGGGCCGCCGCCTCGTCGGGCAGCCCGCCGATCTGCCGGTTCCAGCGCAGGACCGCCGGGTCGTGGGCCATCGCGAACAGGTCGGCCGCCTCGTCGACGGACGGCGGACACAGTCGGTAACGGCCGGCGGGGAGCTCGACGGGATCGATCGGCGGGTTGGCGCTCATGGTCGCCATTCTGCCCGGAGTCGGCGACGACCAGCCGCGCGCCGACCACCCGGAGGCGCCGGACCGGTGGTCACGCAGCCCGGGGGCCCGGCGGTGTCGCCCTAGCCACCTGACCGTCCTCGCCTTGTCGGGTGAGTCGTGTGCCCGGCCCCGGGTTCCGTGGCGTGACGATGACCACTCGGGGCCGTAATCCGGACGACACGCGCCCCGGTCCTTGGCTACCGTCCGTGCACGGCGCGCGCTTCCCACCCCGGCGCGCCGTACACGGAGGGAACCGCTGTGAAGATCCGTACCACCCTGGTCGCCCTGACCCTGGCCGCCGCCGTACCGCTGGCCGCCGGCTGCGCGACCAAGGACACCCCCGCGTCCAAGGGCTCGACCCCGTCCGCCTCCGCCACGCCGGAGGTGTCGGCGAAGGACGCCCTGACCGCCAGCACCAGGAAGCTGGAGGGCCAGCCGCTGGCGTTCGGCATGGACACCACGCTGGCGGCCGGCCAGACGGTCGTCGGCACCGGCCAGGTCGACCCGGCGGGCAAGAAGGTCGCGATGGACACGACCGTCACCGTGTCGGGCCAGAAGGTCGCCACCAAGCTCATCATGATCGACAAGGACCTGTGGGTCCGGTTCGACGGCGTGCCGGCCCTGGGCGACAAGTGGCTGCACGTCAACCTCGACAAGCTCCCCGAGGCCAGCAGGACCCGCAAGCAGCTCGCCGACCCGGCCAACGCCAACGCCCTGCTGGGCGCGATCGCGACCGCCGAGCGGATGGACGCCGCGACCTACTACGGCACGGTCGACCTGAAGAAGCTCGGCGGGGTCTCCGGCCTCGACCAGCTCAAGATCGGCGATGTCACCACGACCGGCTTCACCGCCAAGCTCGACCCGCAGGGCCGGCTCACCAAGCTGACCGTGTCGCTGGGCACGGCCGGTGAGATCACCGCGACGTACACCGAGATCGGCAAGCCGGTCACGGTCACCGCGCCGCCGGCCGCCGACGTGGTCGAGGCCCCCGAGGCGGCGCTCGCCGCCCTGTAGTCCCGCACCGATGGACCGCCTCCGCGCGGATGGCCCGTGCCCGCGCGGGACGGCCTCCGCCCTGTGGTTCCCGCCCGTGGACGGCCCGCATCGTCGGGCCGTCCACGGGCGTTCTCGGGCACGGACGCGTCGGGTGGCGTGGCCACGAGCCGCGACCCGGCGCCCGTCCGCCGCCCGGGAGGGCCACCGCGTCGTGCCGCCCGAGCCGCGCGACGTGGCTGACCGGCCGTGATGTCGCGGTGAAGGCGATGTGAAGGCGGCGTGCGACAGGCTGTTCCTGCCGGCCGGACGCGGCCGACGGCACACGGGAACCCAGTCGCAAGGGGAAGGACCGTCGCCACTCCGGCGCAGGCCGCGATCTCGTGCGGCGGCTCGGTCGGCACCGACGTGGACGACCCGGGGTCCCTGTACGACGCCAAGGTCTGGTTCCGGCACACCTCGGGCCGGCCGACACGGTGACCGCGCCGCGGATGTCGGCGCGGCCACGCCGCGGCCCGCGGTCGCCGCTCTCCCGGTCGCGACCGGGCACCGGCGGCCGAGACGCCCCGCCGTACCCCTACGGCAGCTGGGTCGGCCCCCGGCCCAGGAAGTTCAGCACGGTCGTCAGCAGCGAGTTCGCACCCTTGCCGCCCCCGGCCTCCGCCTGGAAGGTGAACTCGCGGTCCTCGCCCTTCCGTGACCGCCGGATGGTCAGCTTCGGCCGCAGGACCGCCGCCGCGGCCGCGATGACCAGGATCTCGCCGGCGATGTCGGACAGCGGCAGGGTGCCGACCCGGCGGGCCCGTTCGGCGGCGGCCTCGACCACAGGGCCGTTCTCCGGGTACGCCTCCTCCAGCGCCCGCACCACCTCCAGCAGCGACGGCCGGTCGCCCGCCCCGGCCCCCGCCCCGGCCTCGACCCCGGCCACAGCCCCGGCCTGCACCCCGTAGTGTGCGGCCGCCTCGGTGAGGAACCGCAGGTCCTCCCGGACCCGCTCGTCGATCTCGTGTTCGGTGACCGCCGGTTCGTCGTCGTCGAAACGGGCCACGAGGTGCTGGAGGATCTGGCCGAGTTGCGAGTCGTCGAGGTCGTCGAGGGACATCTATGCTCCCGTCATCTTGAACGCCGCCCAATGGTAGAGGTGCCGCCACGGCCCGTCGGCCGCGTGGTACAGGTCGCGCTGGGCCTCCGTGAACGCCTGGGTCTTGGCCCGGCCCTCCGCCAGCCACGCGTCGTAGAACCGGGTCAGCAGGTGGGTCGAGGAGCGCAGGTCGGCGCTCCACATCGGAGCGAGCACGCTGCCGGCGCCGGCCAGGAGCGCGGAGCGGGCCGGGCCCCACAGTTCGTCGTTGGTGGCGGACACGGTGCGGCCGACGGAGCACGCCTGGAGGGTGAGGTGGGTGCCGTCGAGCCCGGCGTGGCCCAGCCGTTCGGCGGTGAGCAGGTCGTAGGCGTTCGGGCCGGTGCGGGGCGGGTCGGGGGCCGAGCCGGGGGACAGGACCAGCCCGGAGTCCCGGATCGCGCGGGCGGCCTTCGGGGAGGAGCCGTGCGCGAGGACGTGCACCAGGTCGGACCGGCCGGCCATCGACAACACCTCGTCGGGGGTGGCGTCGCGGCCGAACAGGGCGTCGACGCCGGGCACCGTACCCGTCAAGGTGTTCTGGATCTGCCCGTGGAACCGGCGGAAGTGCGGCTCCTCCGCCGGGGCCAGGGGATAGGTGGCCAGGGCGGCGGTCCGGGGCCGGGACCGCCCGTCGGCGCGGGCGAGCAGGGTGGCGGCCATGTCGAGGCCGGGCACGTAGCTCAGCGCCGGGTTGGCCCCGGAGTCCCACAGTTCCGGCAGCAGCAGCGCGTGCACCGGCACCCCGTGCCAGTCGCCGTGCGGGGCGACGAGCAGCAGGGGGCTGTCGCGCAGCAGCGGGACGAGCGGGCCGAGCAGCCGGCCCAGGGCCGTGAGGCGTTCCACGTAGCGCCCGGGCAGGTCGAACGGGGCCTCCGGGTCGATCGGCGGGTAGAGGCCCGACCCGGAGAAACCCGTCTGGAGGTACTCGACGGCGGCGCGCACCTCCGCGCGGCTGACCGGCAGGGACAGGAACAGCGACCGCTCCGGGGTCACGCAGGACACGAAGGTGAAGTCCCGCGCCCCGTAGAAGGAGATCAGCGCCGTGCCGTCGGGCAGCCCGGCGCGCAGGGCGGCGATCCGTTCGTCGCCGGACAGCTCGGCGAGGCGGCGCGCCGGGTCGCCCGTGACCTCCCGGGACGCGGGGACCTCCCGGCCGGCGAGTTCGGCGCGCATCCGGTCGCCCCAGTCGCCGAGCCGTTCGTCGAGCCCCGCCGGGCCCGGGTCGTGGTGGACGAGGCCCCGGCGCAGCCACCGGCTCCGGGCGAGTTCCAGCCGCCAGCGCAGGACCCGGGCGAGCAGCGCCAGGTGGGTGGCGCCCAGGGTGCCGGTGCCCTCCAGCAGCAGCCAGGCCCGGCACATCCGGGCGAGGGTGTCCAGGGCGGCGGTCCCGGCGTGCACGTCGCCCGGCAGCGGGGTGCGGCCGTCGCGGTCGTCGTAGCGGGACTGGAGCTCGTGCGCGTTCTCGGCGGTCAGGAACGCGTCCAGGTACTCGCCGCGCTGGAGCTGCCGGTCGGCGAGGAGGACGTCGTACACGATCCGGCGGTCGCCGCCCCAGGAGTGCGGCAGGTCCCCGGCGCCGGCCAGCGCCCCGTCGAGGGCCGCATGGAACCCCGGGTCGGCGGCGGCCAGCTCGCGCAGGGCGGCCAGGTGGAACAGGTACACGCTGAGGTGCAGTTGGGGGTGCCCGGGCAGGTCCGGGTGGCACAGCAGCGCGGCCAGGTCCCGTTCCGCCGCGACGTGCTCGCCGAGGAGGTCGCGCAGCCGCCACCGGTGCGCGGGGACGGCCAGCCGGGCCCAGCCGGTCTCCTCCGGCGGTACGTCGCGGATCAGGTCCTCGGCCGTGTCGAGGTGGCCCAGGGCCCGTCCGATCAGGTCCACGCTCGCGGGGTCGAGGGGCGCGTCCCCGGGTTCGTGGGTGACGAACAGGCTCACGCAGGTGGTGGCGTAGCTGAGGTGCAGGTTGCGGCGCAGCCACGGGTCGCCGGCCTCGCCCGGCACGTCCAGGGCCCGCTGGTAGTGGTCGAGGGCCACGTCGTACAGGCCCATGGCCTCCGAGGCGATCGCGGCCTGGCGGAGGTGGGCGCGTTCGGCGTCGGGCAGGCCGGCGGCCCGGGCCAGGTCGGCGCACGCGGTGGCGACCCACTCGGCCGCGTACGGGAAGCTGGCCTCCCGCAGGGCCGAGGCGAGTTCCAGCCCGTCGGCGACGGTCGGCTCCGCGTCGGCGGGGCCGGTCATCCGCAGGTGGAACGCGAACGCCTCGAACGCGCCGATCAGCCGCCCGTCGTCGCCGTCGGCGCGCAGCAGCGCCCGCGTGTCGCGCCGGTACTTCTCCGCGTACGCGGCCCGTTGCAGGTCCCACGTCTCCGCGTTCCGCTCGATCTCCCCGTCGTACGGCGGCCACGGCCCGTAGTCGTCCACGAGCGTGACCGGCTCGTCCGGGTCGCGGAGCACCCCGTAGCGGTGGCCGTGGTCGAGCGGGCGCTGCCAGACGTGCCGGAGCCCGGCGTGCTCGTACCACGTGGCGAAGCGCAACATCGCCTCGCCGTACTCCGACGTGGTCAACAGGGCGGGGTCGCGGGTCATCAGCTCCGGGCGGGACCGGCGGTGCGGGACCGGCACCGGCTCGTGGGCGAGCCAGCAGAACTCCTCCTCCTCGTCGGCGTCGGCCAGTTCGGCGTGGAACAGCAGCCGGGCCTCGTCGGCCGGCCATCCGGTCTCCTGGAGCGTGAGCACCGCGACCCGGCGCGGCCGGCCGGCGAAGTGCCCGGAGAGGACGAAGGAGCGGGCGGCGGTGCCGGGGACCCGGTACGGGCCCCGGCMCSMCACCGGGCGGCGGG
>NZ_JAQZSH010000059.1:0-28840 GCF_053902585.1 Longispora urticae | reverse complement strand
CAAGTACTTCGCGATCATCCCGGCCATGTTCGCCGCCGTGTACCCGGGCCTCGACGCCCTCAACATCATGCGGCTGCACAGCCCGCTGTCGGCGATCCTGTCGGCGGTCGTCTTCAACGCCGTCGTCATCGTGGTGCTGATCCCGCTGGCGCTGCGCGGGGTGAGGTACATCCCCGGCGGGGCCTCGGCCCTGCTCCGCCGCAACCTGCTGGTCTACGGCCTCGGCGGCGTCGTCGCCCCGTTCGTCGGCATCAAGCTCATCGACCTGCTCGTCCAGTTCATCCCGGGAATGTGACCATGAGACTGCCCACCTGGATCTCCGCCCACCTGGCGGCCCTGCGCGCCCTCGCGGTGTTCACCCTGGTGCTCGGCATCGCCTACCCGCTGCTGATCACCGCCGTCGCCCAGCTCCCCGGCCTGAAGGCCAACGCCGGCGGCTCGATCGTCGAACGCGACGGGAAGCCGGTCGGCAGCACCCTGCTCGGCCAGTCCTTCGACGGCCGCCCCGGATACTTCCAGTCCCGCCCCTCCGCGGCCGGCGACGGCTACGACCCGACCGCGACCGGCGCCAGCAACCTGGGCCCGGAGAGCGTCGTGGACACCCTCGGCGATCCGGCTCTCGACCCGGACTCCGGGAACGGCGACGGCGGCAAGCGGAGCCTGCTCACCCAGGTCTGCACCCGCAGCAGGGATTTCGGCGAACGCGAGGGCGTCGACGGCGCCCGCCCGTTCTGCACCACCGGCGGCGTCGGCGCGGTGCTCGGCGTCTTCCGGGCGGCGGGGCTCACCGGCCCGATCACCCGGGTCGTCAGCCTCAACGAGACCGCCACCGCGTACGACGCCGAGGCGAAGGGGCCGAAGAAGGACGAGACCGCCAGGCCGTTCCTCGACAGCTACGAGGGCGTCGCGGTCGAACTGGCCGTGTTCGGCGAGGACTACTCGAAGGGCGTCGTCACCCCCGTCCGGGGCGCGGCACCGGACGCGCCGGCCGTGCCCGCGGACGCCGTCACAGCCAGCGGCAGCGGCCTCGACCCGGACATCACCCCCGCCTACGCCACGCTCCAGCTCACCCGGGTCGCCAAGGCCCGAGGGGTCGACGTGGCGGCCCTCCGGAAGATCGTGGCCGAGCACACCAGCGGCCGGGTACTGGGCTTCATCGGCGAGCCGGTGGTCCATGTGCTGGAGTTGAACCTGGCACTCGACAAGCGGTACCCGTGACGGAAGGGGGCGGCACCGTGACCCGCGGACAGCTACGCGTCTACCTCGGGGCCGCCCCCGGCGTGGGCAAGACGTACAAGATGCTCGAGGAGGGCCACCGCCGGCACGAACGCGGGACGGACGTGGTGGTCGGCTACGTCGAGACCCACGGCCGGGCGCTCACCGCGGCCATGGCGGAGGGCCTGGAGACGGTACCCCGCACGGTGATGACCTACCGGGGTGCCGCCTTCACCGAGATGGACCTCGACGCGGTCCTGGCCCGGGCCCCGCAGGTGGCCCTCGTCGACGAGATGGCGCACACCAACGTGCCCGGCTCGGCGCACGCCAAACGCTGGGCGGACATCGCGGCCCTGCTCGACGCCGGCATCTCCGTGATCACCACCGTCAACATCCAGCACATCGAGTCCCTCAACGACGTGGTCGAACAGATCACGGGCATCACGCAGCGCGAGACGATCCCCGACTCCGTCGTGCGCGCAGCCGAGCAGATCGAACTGGTCGACATGACCCCGGAGGCGCTCCGCCGCCGGATGGCGCACGGCAACGTCTACCAGGCCGACAAGGTCGACGCCGCGCTCGGCAACTACTTCCGACCCGGCAACCTGACGGCCCTGCGCGAGCTGGCCCTGCTGTGGCTGGCCGACAAGGTCGACGACCAGCTGGAACGCTACCGGGCCGAACACGGCATCCGCCGCACCTGGGAGGCGCGGGAACGGGTGGTCGTCGCGCTCACCGGCGGCCCCGAGGGCGAGACCCTGGTCCGCCGGGCGGGGCGGATCGCCGACCGGACCAAGGGCTCGGACCTCCTCGGCGTGCACGTCACCCGGGGCGACGGCCTGACCGGCGCGGACCCGGCGCACCTCGCCCGGCAGCGCACGATGCTCGAGGACATCGGCGGCACGTACCACGGGGTGGTCGGCGACGACATCCCCCGGGCCCTGCTCGACTTCGCCCGGGGCGTCAACGCCACCCAGCTGGTCCTGGGCGCGAGCCGGCGCGGCCGGTTCGCCCAGATCCTGTCCCCGGGCGTCGGCGTCACCACCACGGCCGAGTCCGGCAGCATCGACGTGCACCTCGTCACGCACGAGCAGTCCCGGCGCGGCCGGCTGCGGTCCGCCCCCCGCGCGGGCGTCCCGACCCGCCGCCGGACCGCGGGCTTCCTGCTCGCCGCGATCGGACTGCCCCTGATGACGGGGGGCCTCAGCCTCCTGCGCGACCAGCTCAGCCTGCCCAGCGACATCCTGCTGTTCCTCGCCGCCGTGGTCGGGGTCGCGCTCGTCGGCGGACTGTGGCCGGCTCTCGCCGCCGCCGTGGTCGCCTCGCTCCTGCTGAACTGGTACTTCACCCCGCCCTTCCACGAGTGGACGATCTCCGACCGGGAGAACGTGCTGGCCCTCGTCGTGTTCCTGGTCGTCGCGGTCGCCGTCGCGGTCGCCGTGGAACTCGCCGCCCGCCGCACCACCGAGGCCGCCCGGGCCCGCGCCGAGGCCCAGATCCTGTCCACCGTCGCCGGCGGCGTCCTGCGCGGCGACCGGCCGCTCACCGCCCTGCTCGACCAGCTCCTGGAGGCGTTCAACCTGCGCGGCGTGACCCTGCTGGAACGCCGACCGGACACCCCGCCCGGCCCGGACCGGCAACGCGACCCCGACGCGTGGCGGATCGTCGCCACCGTCGGCGGCCAGCCGTGCGGCGCGCCGAGCGAGGGCGATGTCGACGTCGTCGTGGACGACACCCTGTCCCTGGTCCTCACCGGGCACCCGCTCGCGGCGTCCGACCAGCGGATCGTGGAGGCGTTCGCGGCCCAGGCGGCCGTCGCGCTGCGCCAGGAACGGCTCGCCGAACAGGCCGCCACCGCCGCTCCGCTCGCCGAGGTCGACCGGCTGCGGACCGCGCTGCTCCGCGCCGTCAGCCACGACCTGCGCAGCCCCCTGGCGTCGGCGACGGCGGCCGTCAGCAGCCTGCGCAGCACGGAGGTCGCGTTCAGCGAGTCCGACCGCGAGGAGCTGCTCGCCACCGCCGACGAGTCCCTCGAACGCCTCGGCCGGCTCGTGGAGAACCTGCTCGACATGAGCCGCCTGCAGGCCGGAGCGCTGGGCATGCACCCGGAGGCCGTCGGGGTCGGCGAGGTGGTGCCCCGGGCCGTCGACGACCTCGGCGTGCGCTCCCTGGCCGTGGCGGTCCGCACCCCGCAGGACCTACCCGACGTGTACGCCGACCCCGCGCTCGTCGAACGCATCCTGGTGAACCTGCTCGCCAACGCCCTGCGGTACAGCCCGCCGGACCGGCCCCCGATGGTCACGGCCAGCGCGCACGCGGGCCGGGTGCAGATCCGGGTCATCGACCACGGGCCGGGGATCCCCGAGTCGGCCCGGGACCGGGTGTTCCTGCCCTTCCAGCGGTTCGGGGACCGCGACAACGCCACGGGGGTCGGCCTCGGGCTGGCGCTGTCGCGGGGGCTCGCCGAGGCGATGGGCGGCACCCTGGACCCCGAGACGACGCCGGGCGGCGGCCTGACCATGACGCTGAGCCTGCCGGCCGCCACGGCCGGGGGACCCGGTGATCCGACCGCGACCGCGGGACCCGGTGATCCGGCCGCGCCCGGAGGGTCCGGTGACCCGTCCGGCGCCTAGGGGCCCGCCTGACCCTGACCGGCGCCGAGGCGCCCGCCGGACCCCGGCCGCACCGGAGGGGGACCGGCCGGGCCCGGGCTAGCGGGGCGTCAGAACCGAGAACCGGGTGCCGTCGGGGTCGGCCATGGCCACCCGCTCGACCCCGGCGCCGGTGCCCGTCGCGCCCAGCGCGAGCAGCCGGTCCACCTCGGCCCGCCGGTCGCCGTCGAGCGGGGGAGCGAGGTCGAAGTACACCCGTTCCCTGCCCGTCCTCGGCTCCAGCGGCGGTCCACCCCACGTGATCTTCGGGCCGCCGTGCGGCGAGCGGATCGCGGTCTCCTGATCCTGGTCCCAGACGAGCGGCCAGCCCAGGGCCCGGCTCCAGAAGTACCCGACGTCCTGGGAGCCGTCGCAGGCCAGCGCGCCGACGAACCCGCAGTCGGCGAGGAAGTTGTTGCCGGGCTCGATGACGCAGAACTCGTTGCCCTCGGGGTCGGCGAGCACCACGTGCCCCTCGTCCCCGGTCTGGCCGACATCGGCGTGCCGTCCGCCGAGGTCGAGCGCCCGGGCGACCGTCTCCCGCTGGTTCTCCAGGGACGTACTCGTCAGGTCGAAGTGCATCTGGTTCTGGGCGACCTTGGGCTCGGTGGTCGGGACGAAACGGAGCCGGAACCCGGTGTCGTCGTCCGGCACGAGCGTGACGCCGTCGACCGGATCCTCGGCCGGCTCCCAACCGAGGAGCGCCGACCAGAACCGCGCGACCCGCGGCGGTTCCAGCGCGTCGAAGCAGACGGCGAACAGGTGACTCGTCATTCCAGCTCTTTTCCGGGGCCGTGGACAGGGTGCCTGGTCAGCCCCTTGATCGGCAGCCTAGGGCGAGTCGGCGCGGTCCGCAGCCGAGTATCCGGGCGCCGGACCGCCCGCGCACCGCCCACCCACGACACCAGGGCCGGTGGGTCACCCCTCCGGCGCCCCGCGCGCGGCCAGTGGGCTCGTCGCCGGCCCCTGCAGCACACTCCCGTCGATGTGGAACCGCGAACCGTGGCACGGGCAGTCCCAGGTCGCGTCGGCCGGGTTGAACTCGACCGTGCACCCGAGGTGCGTGCACGTCGCGGACACCGCGTGCCGCCGACCCGCCTCGTCGGTGTACACGGCGACGTTCTTCCCGTCGACCTTCACGACCGCCCCCTCGCCGGGCCCCGGCAGGGCGGCACCGGACCCGCCACCCAGCTTGTTGCCCAGGGTCGCGACCGCCGCCCGGACGTTCTCCGCGACGAACCGGGCCGCGCTGGCGACCGGCGTGATCCGGTTGCTGTGGAACACCTTCGCCCACGGGTTGTCCCGGCCCGTGATCAGGTCGGTCAGGATCAGGGCGGCGGCGGTGCCGTTGGTGAGCCCCCATTTGCGCAGCCCGGTGATGACGTACACGTGGTGCGCGCCCGGGCTCATCGGGCCCACGTAGGGCAGGCCGTCGAGGGGGACGGCGTCCTGGGTCGACCAGCGGTGGCCGATCGACGGCACCCCGAGGCGGTCGTGGGCGAAGGCGGCCAGTCTGCGGTACCGGCCGGCGGTGTCCTCCGCCTGCGACACCCGGTGCCCCTCCCCGCCGACGAGCACGTGGGTCACGCCGTCCACGTCGGCGGACAGGATCGAGCGCAGCGGTTCGTCGGCGCTGATGAACGTGCCGTCGAGCGGGGGACCGGCGACCCGCCCGGCGACCAGGTAGGACCGGTGCGGGTGGCAGCGCGTGTCGAACAGGCCCTGCCCGCCGTACGGCAGGTTGGTGGCCACGATGACGTCGCGGGCCCGGACCGTACCGGCGCCGGTGGTGACCACGCAGGGGGTGCCGTCGCGCGGCTTGCCGGCCCTGGTCTCCTCGTACACGGCGCTGCCGTCGCCGTCGACCGCGCGGGCCAGCCCGTGCAGGTAGCGCACCGCGTGCAGCTGGGCCTGGTCGGCGCACCGCACGGCGCCCAGCACGGGGAACGGCAGCGGCACGTCGGTGGTGAACTCCGCGGGCAGTCCGAGGCGGGCGGCCAGTTCGGCCTCCGCGCGGACCCGGCCGAGGGTCTCCTCGGTCTCGGCGTAGGTGTGGTTGGCGACCCGGCGGAAGCCGCAGTCGAGCCCCTCGTCGGCCACCACCCCGGCGACGTGTTCGACGGCGGCCTGGTTGGCCTGCGCGTAGGCCCGGGCGGTGTCCTCGTCGTGGCGGTGCCGCAGTTCGGTGTACACGAGGCGGTGCAGGGCGGTGACCTTGCCGGTGGTGTGCGCGGTGACGCCGGTGCCGACCCGGGCGGCCTCCAGGACCGCGACGGTGCGTCCGGCCCGTTTGAGGGCGAGCGCGGCGGTCAGGCCGGCGATCCCGGCGCCGATCACGGCCACGTCGACCTCGATCTCGCCGGACAGCGCCGGGTAGTCCGTGGTGCCCGCGGTCGCCACCCACAGCGAGACCGGTTCGCCTTCGAGTCGCTCGGTCACGGCTCGCCCCCTTGGTACCCGAAAAAGGCTTTTATCCGTCATGCACGCAGGGTCCCCGAGGTGCCTACCCGCAGGTCGAACCCTGAAACACGAGCGGGGTACCGACCGCATCCAGCCCCCGGCCACCGGGCCCGGCGGTAGCCTCCCAGAGAGGCATCGACGGTGCTGAGGAGGCGCGACATGGACACCCGGAAGATCATCCCGCACCTGTGGTTCGACACGGAGGCCGTCGAGGCGGCGGAGTTCTACTGCTCCGTGTTCCCCGACTCGGAGGTCACCCACGTGACCACGCTGCGCGACACGCCGTCCGGGGACTGCGACGTCGTCTCGTTCCGGCTGTGGGGCCAGGACTTCATGGCCATCAGCGCCGGACCCGTGTTCCGCTTCAACCCGTCGGTGTCCTTCATCGTCGACTACGGCCCGCCGCACGTGGGCCCGGCCGAGGCCCGGGAGCGGATCGACCTCGCGTGGGAGAAGCTGGCCGACGGCGGCACGGTCCTGATGCCGCTGGACAAGTACCCGTTCAGCGAACGCTACGGCTGGATCCAGGACCGCTACGGCCTGTCCTGGCAGCTCATGCTCACCGGCCCCGACGGCGACCCGCGCCCACCGATCCTGCCGTCGCTGCTGTTCGTCGGCGACCG
This sequence comes from Longispora urticae, assembly GCF_053902585.1. NCBI lineage: Bacteria > Bacillati > Actinomycetota > Actinomycetes > Micromonosporales > Micromonosporaceae > Longispora > Longispora urticae. The sequence continues at coordinate 21,891 of NZ_JAQZSH010000059.1, read as the reverse complement.
CTACGGCCAGGCCGAGGAGGCCGTCGGGTTCTACCTGTCCGTGTTCGGCGACTCCGAACAGGGCACGATCGCGCGCTACCCGGTCGGCATGGAACCCGACCGGGAGGGCGCGCTGATGTTCGGCGACTTCCGGATCCTCGGCCAGTGGTTCGCGGCGATGGACAGCGCGCACGAACACGGCTTCACCTTCAACGAGGCCGTCTCGTTCATGGTCGACTGCGACGACCAGGCGGAGCTGGACGCCTACTGGGCGCAGCTGTCCGCGGTCCCGGAGGCCGAGCAGTGCGGGTGGCTCAAGGACCGGTTCGGGGTGTCGTGGCAGATCACCTTCCGGGAGCTCGGGACCATGATGCGCGACGGCAGCCGGGAGCAGGTCGACCGCGTGACGCAGGCGTTCCTGCCGATGCGGAAGCTCGACCTGGACGTCATCCGGCGGGCGTACCGGGGAGAGTGACGTCCGCGCGTCGACGCGACCCTCAGGCCGCGAGCTGCCGCCGGTAGAACGCGATCTTGTCGTTCAGGTTGCGCTGCTGCCGGAGCAGGAGTTCCAACTGCGCCTCGACCCCGCGCGCGTGTTCCTCCAGCAACCCGGTCCGCTCGGCGACCGTACCGTCCCCGGCGCGCGCCAGCTCCGCGAACCGGCACATCCGGGCGATCGGCATCCCCGTGTCCCGCAGGCAGCGCAGCAGGCTGAGCCAGCCCAGATCGTCGTCGGAGAAGACCCGCTGCCCGCCGCTGGTGCGGTCGATGTCGGCGAGCAGCCCGATCTTCTCGTAGTAGCGCAGCGTGTCCAGGCTGAAGCCGCTCTTCTCGGCGGCCTCCGAGGGCGAGTACCGGATCATGTGCCGGAGCCTACTTGACCTGGAGCGCACTCCAGGTAGTTGGCTGGCGGACATGACACGGACGAGAACTCTGGGACGGAGCGGGATCGAGGTCTCCGCGGCGGGCTTCGGCTGCTGGGCGATCGGTGGACCCTTCTGGGACGGCGCGCAGCCCCTGGGCTGGGGAGACGTGGACGACGACGAGTCGGTCCGGGCGGTCCGGCACGCCCTCGACCTGGGCATGACGTTCTTCGACACGGCCAGCGTGTACGGCGCCGGCCACAGCGAGCGGGTCCTCGCCAGGGCGCTGAAGGGCCGGCGGGACGAGGTGGTGCTCGCCAGCAAGTTCGGGCCGAGGTTCGACGAGGGCACCCGGCGCACGCTGGGGCAGGACGGCAGCGCGGCGTACATGCGGACCTGCCTGGACGGGGTGCTCGCCCGGCTCGACACGGACCACCTGGACCTGTACCAGTTGCACATCAACCTCCTGCCCCTCGACGAGGCGCTCGACCTGGTCGAACCGCTGGAGGACCTGGTGGCCGCCGGCAGAATCCGCGCCTACGGCTGGAGCACCGACGACCCGGCCCGCGCCGCCGCGTTCGCCGGGGCCGGGCCGCACTGCGCCGCGATCCAGTTCGACCAGTCGGTACTGCGCGACAACGCCGCGATGGTCGCGCTCTGCGAGGCGGCGGACCTCGGCGGCATCAACCGGGGACCGCTGGCGATGGGGCTGCTCAGCGGCAAGTACCAGGCCGGGGCGGCGGTCGGGGCCGACGACATCCGGGGCCGGGCGCCGGAGTGGCTCACGTACTTCGACAACGGCGTGGCCGCCCCGGACTGGGCCCGCCGGGTCGACGCGATCCGCGACGTCCTGACATCGGGCGGCCGGACCATGTCCCAGGGCGCCCTGGCCTGGCTGTGGGCGCGCAGCCCGCGGATGATCCCGATCCCGGGGATCCGCACCGTGGCCCAGGCCGCCGAGAACGCCGGCGCGCTCGCCCACGGCCCGATGAGCGGGGCCGAGTTCGCCCAGATCGAGGCCCTGCTCCGCCCGGAGGACGGGCGATGACCACCGCGCTCCTCGTCGTGGACGCCCAGAACGGGGCCCTCGACGCGACCTACGCGCGCGACGCGGTGGTGGCGAACATCGCCGACCTCGTGGCGCGGGCGCGCCGGCAGCGGGTACCCGTCGTCTGGGTCCGGCACTCCGACCGGCGCATGGCCCCCGGGAGTGTCGCCTGGCGGATCGTCCCCGAGCTGGCCCCGGACGACGGGGAACCGTTGGTGGACAAGGAAAACGCCGACTCCTTCGAGCGGACCACCCTCGACGCCGTGCTGTCCGGGCTCGGTGTCCGGCGGCTCCTCGTCGTCGGGGCCCAGACCGACGTGTGCGTGCGCGCGACCCTGGACGGCGCGCTGACCAGGGGATACGACACGCTTCTGGTCAGCGACGCCCACACGATGAGCGAGCCGGCGACCGGGAGCGCGCGCGAGGCCATCGCGGCCACGAACCGCTCCCGTTCCCCCGCCACGGTCACAACCCGAAACACCCTCTTCCCGGGTACGTGACGGTCCGGCGTCCCGGGCGTCGAACCCGGGGGAGGAGCCGCCGGGGCGGCGGCCGGTTGCGGGCCGAACTCGGTGGCGGACCCGGCGGCGAGCGCCTAACGTGGGCCGGGTCCGTCCAACCTGGAGGTAGATATGACGTGCATGGTCCTCGGCATGGTGGTCGTCCCGGCTACGACGTGTGAGCTCGACGCGATCTGATCTTCGCCACGTCCCGTGGTTCCTCCGTCGGTGTCTCTCCGACGGGACGCGTGAGTTCGCCCTCGTAGCGGTCCGCGGACCGGGTCGCCCGGTCTGCCTGTCGGCGCTGTTCCCAGCGCCGCGTCACCGTGTACCGCACTCTTACGAGGAGCATTCGTGTCTTCCCCATCAGCCTTCCAGCCGCTGCCCGCGGCCGAGGGCGGACCCAGCAATGTCATCCGTCACAGCGGGACCGTTCTGCGTCCCGCGCAACCCTGGACCGCCACGGTCCACGCCCTGCTCCGGCACCTGGAGGACGTCGGCTACCCCGGCAGCCCCCGCGTGCTCGGCGGCGGCGTCGACGACCGCGGCAACGAGGTCCTGACCTTCATCGAGGGCGTCATCGAGCACCCGCGCACCTGGTCGGACGAGGCCGTCTGGCTCGCGGGCGGCCTGCTGCGCGACCTGCACGCCGCCACCGCCTCCTTCCGGCCCCCGTCGGACGCGGCCTGGCAGCCGTGGTGGATGCACCGCGACGGGCAGGGTGCCGTGATCGGGCACTGCGACGCCGGCCCGTGGCACACCGTCGTCCACGAGGGGCGGCCGGTGGCGTTCATCGACTGGACCCTCGCGGGCCCGGTCGACCCCCTCGACGAGGTCGCGATCTGCGCCTGGTGGCACGCCCAGTTGCACGGTGACGACGTCGCCGAACGCAACAACCTGCCCGACGCCGCCAGCCGCGCCCTGCACCTGCGGCTGTTCCTGGACGGGTACGGCGTGCCCGTGGCCGGCAGGGACGGGCTGGTCACCCGCATGATCGAACTGGCGATCCGGGACTGTGCCGCCGAGGCGACCCAGGCGCGGATCACGCCCGGGTCCGACGACCCGGCACCGCTGTGGTCGTTGGCCTGGCGGGCCCGTGCGGCGGCCTGGATGATCGAACACCGCACCATGCTGGAACGCGCGACCCGCGCGTAGCGCACCGTCGGGGCCGTCGACACCACGTCGGCGGCCCCGACGGTGCGCGGTTTCGGGGCAGCGGACCGAGGCGGGGCCGGGCATCCACGAGTCCTGCTGAACGCTGGCCCCGCCTGTCCGGTGCGCGCGACCTGGCGAAATCGGTTCGCCGGCCGGGTCACCGTCGCCTACCGTGCCGGCATGGACATCCGCGAGTGCACCGCCGAGGACGTCGACCGCCTGGAGGGCTGGCGGCCCACGGGTCTGACCCGGGGGCACGCCGCCCGCTTCGCCCGCCACACGGCCGAGACCAGCACGTTCCTGATCGCCTGGGCGGCGGACGTCCCGGTCGGCTCCTGCGAGGTGTTCTGGGACGGACCCAAGGAGCCGGCCGTCCGCGCCGAGTTCGGGTGCCCGGAGGTCAACGGCCTGCAGGTCTGGCCGCCGCACCGGCAGGGCCACGGCATCGGCACCGCCCTGGTCGCGGAGGCCGAGTCCCGCGCGAGGGGCCTCGGGCACCCTCTGATTGGCCTGGGCGTCGCCGACGACAACCCGCGCGCCGCCGCCCTCTACCTCCGCCTGGGCTACACCGTCACCGACCGCCGCTACGTGGACCACTGGCACTACCTGGACGACGCGGGGGTCCGCCACGACGAGGCCGATCCGTGCGTGTGGCTGGTCAAGCGCCTGTGACGGTCCCGGCGGCCACGGCGGGCCTCCTGGCTGGTCCCCCGGCCCTTGAGGCGTCCCGGCTCACCAAGCTTCCTGGCCCCGGACCACACCCGGTTTCCGCGTGCTCCGACCCGACGGACCAGCCGGACCCCGTGACCACCGCGAGGCGCGCCACCCGGCCCGACAGCCCGGCCGGATCCCGTGGCCACCACGCGGCGAGGGGCGAGCCGCCCGGCCCGCCCCTGCCTCAGCGTCTAACGCCCGCTCACGGCTCCAGGCCGAGTGCGAGGTACATCGTCGTCGGGTACTTCGGGTTGAACACGATCTCGTCCAACCGGTGGTACGGGTTGTGCGTGTGGGTCAGCGCACCGGTACCCGCGTGGTACCTGAACAGGTCCGTGCCGTAGTTCGCGTAGTTGTCGGCGTAGACGAAGTACAGGACGTTGGCGTCCGTCGGGCTCGGGTACATCGGCACGTCGTTGGTGAGGAACACGCCCGTGGCCGGGTCGTGGTGCACGATGGCCGTGAAGTTCTTCCCGCCGTCGGTGGAGCGCCAGATCTGCCGGCCCTGGTCGCCGTCGGAGTCGACCTGGCTGAGGTCGAAGCCCTGGGCGTAGACCACGTTCGGGTCGAGCGGGGAGATGGCGATCCGGTTGATGTTCACGCCGTAGAAGCTGTTCGGGTGGGTGGTGGCGTCCAGGGTCTGGACGTGGTTCCAGGTCACGCCGCCGTCGAAGGTGTTCCAGACGCCCTCGCGGCTGACGCCGGCCACCGCGTGCAGCGGGTTCTTGACGTCGAACTCGACCTCGTTGACCGACTCGTTCAGGCCGAGGGCGATGGCCGAGCCGCGCGGGGTCCAGCTGTTGCCGCCGTTGGTGGACTCGAACAGCTGGCCGTCCTTGCGGGCGGCGTACACGTGCAGGCCGTTGGCCGGGTCGACGCCCAGGCCGATGAGGCCGATCTGGCCGTTGACCGGGGTCGACGCGGTCGGGTCGACGACCTTGGTGACGGTCGAGCCGCTGACCCGGTACACGGAGTCGTCGTTGCCCTGCGACCACAGGTACGCCCGGCCGCCCTTGGCCGCGGTGGCCTTGTGCATCCAGCCGTCGGCCAGGGTGTGGATCTCGGTCCAGGAGCAGCCGGCGTTGGTGGACCGGTACACCTTCTTGGTCAGGGACCACGGGGACTGGACGGTCACCTCCTGGACCGCGATCAGCGTGTTCGCGGAGTCCAGGGCGGCGAGGCCCGAGGTGTACGTGATCGGGCTGGGCGCGGTGCTGGTCGCCTTGAGGGTGGCGCCCTCGTCGGTGGTGTAGGTCAGCGCGGCGGGGCCGGTGACCGTGGCACAGGTCGGGTTGATCGTCCATGTGGTGGCCGCGGTGGCGGTCCCACCCGTCATGGACAGGATCGCCACGGCCGCGGTCAGCGTCGTGGCGAAGCCGGTCGCGAGCTTTCGCATCGGAATTTCCTACCCCCAGGTTGGTGGAGCGAGGCGTGGCCTCGTGGAACCATCCCAGTGTTGATCATGAAAAGCCGGGTGCACAGTGGACCGACCTCTTCAAGATCGTGATTGATCTCACGCCCGCCGGGGAATAGGTACCCGCCAACGGTGCGTGCACCCAAACCCTTGCAGGGCAACAGGTTGCGCCTCTGTTCCGGCACAAGTGGGCGTCGAGCCCGGCGGGTTCAGGCGCGGGAGTCGAGCAGGTCGAACACCTGCTGGGCGCGTTCGACCCGCCACAGCACAGGTGCCGGATTCGGCGGCAGCAACCGGCCGACGCCGAACCGGAGCCGGGGGAGCCTGGGAGGTGCCACGAGCTGCCAGTCCGCGTCCCACGCGTCGGGGAACTGGCCGAAGGAGACGCTGCCCGTGCCGTCGTCGTGCCACCGGAGCACCGGGGCGCCCAGTCCCGCGCGCGGATGGAACCGCACGTCGGTGACGATGAGGCCGTCGCGAAAGACCACGACCCGCTCGTTCGTGACCGTGTACCGGGTGCTCGACAGGGCCAGCGCCCGCATGACCGGCCGGCCCGCCATCGCCGCCGCCACGACGAGCGCGATCAGGACCGCGAGTCCCCACGGAACGCCGGGTCCGAGCACCAGGACCGCGACGACCGGCACCGCCGGCAGTCCGACCGCCGCCATGACCAGCCGGTCGGCGGAGGTCAGCCACAACAGGCGTTCCGGCTCGCCCTCCCACAGCCGGGACTCCCCGGGCAACAGGCTCCAGCCGCGGTCCACCATGGCTCCAGTATGGATCACCCGGCCACGCCGACGGTGGGCGTGGAAGAGCGTCAACACCACCAGAGGGGTACGCGCAGCAGGGGTCGCGTCCGGGGCCGTTCCCTCCGTGAGGCTGGACAGTGCGGGCGTGCCCGAACGGCGCGACGCGCCGACCTGGCCATCGCCGGACGGTGCGCGCCCAGCGGGCGCCGCGGGCCGTACCACAGTGTGGCCCGGCCGCGGCGGTGTCATCCGAGTGCCGCCGCCTTCCGGAGCAGGACCGCCCGCTCCCGCGCGTTGCCGCACAACCGCGCCGCGAGCTCCAGCTCCGCCCGGGCCTCGGTGGTCCGCCCCAGCCGGGAGAGCAGCTCGCCCCGCACGCTCGGCAGCAGGTACGAACCCGCCAGGCGGTCCGTGGCCACCAGCTCGTCGACCATGTCCAGCGCCGGACCCGGCCCGTGCGCCATCGCGACGGCCACGGCCCGGTTGAGCTCGACGACGGGCGAGGGCGCCACCCGGCCCAGCGCCTCGTAGAGGAGCACGATCCGCTCCCAGTCGGTCTCCGGCACCGAGGCGGCCGACGCGTGGCAGGCCGCGATCGCCGCCTGCAGCCCGTACGGGCCGAGGCCGCGCCCGACCGCCGTGGCCCGGGCGATGGCGGCCAGCCCCCGACGGATCGCCGACCGGTCCCACCGCCGCCGGTCCTGGTCCTCCAGCAGTACCGCCTCGCCGTCGGGGCCGGTCCGGGCGGGGAAGCGCGCGGCCGTCAGCTCGAACAGGGCGAGCAGTCCGGACACCTCCGGCTCGTCCGGCTGCAACGCGGCCAGCATCCGGGCCAGCCGGATCGCCTCGTACGCCAGGTCGGTGCGCAGCAGGCGGTCGCCCGCCGTCGCCGTCGAGCCCTCCGTGAAGATCACGTACAGCACGCTGAGGACCCCGCCGAGCCGCTCGCGCCGCTCCCCGGCGGGCGGCAGCTCGAACGGTACCCGCGCGGCGGCGATCGTCTTCTTCGCGCGCGTGATCCGCGCCTGCACGGTCGGGACGGGCACCAGGAACGCGCGCGCGATCTCCTCGCTGCCCAGGCCGCCGACCACCCGCAGCGTCAGGGCGACCCGGGCCTCGGGGGACAGCACGGGATGGCAGGCCACGAACATCAGCGCGAGGACGTCGTCGTCGACCCGGTCCGGATCCCACGGCAGGTCGGCCGCCGGGTCCGGCGGGGTCACGACGCCCGACGTCGCCCCGCCCTCGCCGAGCTGCCCGGCGAGCAGGGCGTACCGCTCGTCGAGCGCCGACCGGCGGCGGAAACTGTCGATGGCCCGCCGCCGCGCGGTCGCGAGCAGCCAGCCCACCGGGTTCGCCGGCGCGCCCTCCCGGGACCAGGTGACGAGGGCCTCGGCCACCGCCTCCTGCGCCACGTCCTCGGCGAGCGCGAAGTCCCCGGTGTAGCGGGTCAACGCGCCGATGATCCGCGCCGACTCGATCCGCCACACCGCCTCGACGGCCCGCCGCGCCGACTCGGCGCCCGGCGGGCCGTCCACGGCGTCGGGCATCAGAGCTGACCGGTCCGCTCGCGCCACGCCCGCTCCTTGATGATCCACTCGTTGTCCTGCGGGAACTCGTCGATGCCCGGTACCCGTCGGATCTCGGTCTTGTTGCCGGGGATGGCCGGGATCCGCTTGGCCCACTCGACCGCCTCCTCCTTCGTGGCGACGTCGAGCAGGTAGAAGCCGCCGAACAGCTCCTTGGTCTCCCCGTACGGCCCGTCGGTGACGACCGGCGTCTCCCCGCTGTGGTCGACCACCACGCTCAGCGACGGGTCCTCCAGGCCCTCCGCCGCGACGAGGACGCCGGCCTTGATCAGCTCGTCGTTGAACCGGCCGATCCTGTCGAGCATCTCCTCGAACGGCGTCTCCATCATCGCCGCCATCGACTCGTCCGTGCCCCGCATGATCAACATGTACTTGGCCATCGTCGTTCTCCTTGTTCTCGAGGTCGTCTCCCGACCTTCTCACTACCAGGTCGAACGGCGCCGCCGAGGATCGACACGACAGCCGAACTTTCTTTCCCGCCCCTGTGACCAGCCACGCCGCCGCCCCTGTGACCAGCCACCCCGCCATCCGGATGACCTGCCGGCCGGGTGCCCTGCTGCCCCGATGCCAGGGGCCCGGCGCGGCCGAGCGGGCGGCAGCCCCTCACCGTCGATGCGCGCGCCTGACGGTGTTTCTGGCGGGCGCGGGCGAGCGAGTCCGCCCCTCCAGGCGTCGACCACCGCGCCCCGAGGCCCGCGCCTGAGGCCCGCGCCCCGAGGCCCGTGCCCCGGCGCCCGGTGTGGAAGCGCCCGCGCCTCGCCCCGTCGCTGGCGGCCGACATGACCCCGGCGCCCCGCGCGCAGGCGAACCTCCCGGGCACGCGGAGGAGGCGCATACTCGGAACATGGACGAGAAGCAGCCAGGCGCCATGCACGGGTACCCGGGTCTGCCCCAGACGCAGCACAGCGCGTTGACCCCGCTGGGCGAGATCGAGCAGGCCGGCAAGATCGCCAGCGGGCTGTCCCGGGCCCCGGCGGGCTGGCGGCGGACCGTCGTGCGGATCGGGGTGATCCTGGCGATCCTCGCGATGCTGGTCCCCGCCGGCATCGGCGTGTACCAGGTGATCAGCCTCCGGTAGCCGCCCCCAGCCGCCGGGCCTTCAGGAACAATTCAGGACAAAATCGGCCGGGTGGGGCCGGCCCTCCAGGCCCGGTGCCACGCCGCGGCCGGGCCCGGCATCGGAGCGCACTGACGCCCCGCGCCAGCGCGGGAGCGGTCCGGCTTGCGTGCGAGCTCGACCCGCCCACACGTGGCCGCCGCCAGGGCAGGAACCCCCCCCGCCCACACGCGGCCGCCTCCAGTACAGGAACCCGCCGCCCACACGTGGCCGCCGCCAGCGCAGGAACCCGCCGCCCACACGTGGCCGCCGCCAGTACAGGAACCCGCCCCGTCCACACGTGGCCCCCGTCAGCGCAGGAACAGGCACAGCGGATGCCCGGCGGGGTCGAGGACCACCCGCAGATCAGCCCGCCCCTGCGGCTCGGCCAACGTGCCGCCCACCGACACGGCGAGCCGGACCGCCTGCTCCAGGGCTGCCTGGCCCTCCTCGTCGGAGTACCCCTCGTCGCCTTCCGCGCCGGGCGGGGTCACGCGCAGGTCGAGGTGGATCATCTTCTGCTGCTGGCCGGGTTCCTCGGGCCACGTCGGGCGCTCGTAGACCCCGGTCGCCTGGAACGACAGCCCGGTGCCGCCGCCGGGATCCCGCATCAGCACCCAGTCGGGTTCGACGTAGGTCGGCTCCCAGCCGAGGAGGCCACCGTAGAACCGGGCCATCGCCCCGGCGTCGGGGCAGTCGAGATTCACCGTGCGGACGGCGATCGAGGGCGTCGGGGACATCGCGTCCTCCAGGCTGGGCGACAGTCCTCCCGACCCTACGACAGACCTACGACACGCGCGGGGGAGCCGCGGCATCCGACCCGACCCCCGGCGCCCACCGCGACGGACACCCGGCTGACCGCGGGGAGCCGCGGCTCGACCGCCACCAGCCCCGGCCCGTCATCGGCCCCGCAGCACGCGCAGCATCCGGGCGTGGCGGTTGACCTGTCCGACGATGTCGGGCTCGGAGACCCGGTACCAGTCCCCGAGCCGACGAACGACTCCTGCATGTCAATGACGACCAGTGCGCTGTTCATGGGGAAGCGTGCCCGCCCGCGACCCGGTTCCACAGGCATGATCCGGTCACACCCCGGAACGATCAGGACCCTTCGAGGGGTACCGCGCGGCGCGGCCTCCCCAGCAGCTCGCAGAACCGGTCCACCCCCACGTTCCCCCCGGAGATCACCACGCCGATCCGCCGCCCCGGCAGCGGCACCTTCCCGGCGAGGAGGGCGGCGACCCCGAGCGCCCCGCTGGGTTCGGCGACCAGTTTCATCCGGTCGAACAGGAAGCCCATGGCCACCAGGATCTCCACGTCGTCGACCGAGGTCACGTCGTCGGCGAGCGCCCGGATGATCGGAAACGTCAGCTCCCCGGTGACCTCGCCCGTCACGCCGTCGGCGATGGTGCGCGGCACGGGGATCCGCACGGGCGTACCGGCGTCGAGGGACCGGCGGTTCTTGTTCCCGGCCAGCGACTCCACCCCGATGACCTGGATCTTCGGGTTCAGCGCCTTGACGACGGTGGCGCAGCCGGCGAGCTGGCCGCCGCCCCCGAGGGGCAGGACGAGGGCGTCGAGCTCGCCGACCTGGTCGAGGAGTTCCACGGCCGTGGTGCCGGCCCCGGCGATCACGTCGGGATGGTCGTACGGCGGGATGACCGTGAGCTGCCGCTCGGCGGCGAGCCGCGCGGTGATCGCGAACCGGTCCTCGGTGTACCGGTCGAACGTCACGATCTCCGCGCCGTGGTCCTGGGTGGCCATCAGCTTCAGTTCCGGGGTGTCGGCGGGCATCACGAGCACCGCCCGGGTACCGACCATGGCCGCCGCCAGGGCCACCGCCTGGGCGTGGTTGCCGCTGGAGAACGCCACGACCCCGTGCCGCCGCGCCCCGTGGTCGAGCCGGTCGATCGCGTTGTACGCGCCCCGGAGCTTGAACGACCCGGTGCGCTGGAGGTTCTCGCACTTGACGAACACCTCGGCGCCGACCCGCTCGTCGAGGGTGCGCGAGGTCGCCACCGGGGTGCGGTGGGCGACGCCGTGCAGGCGGCGGGCTGCGGCGTGCACGTGGTCGGCGGTGATGCTGAGACTCATCGGGTGGTGGCTCCGCTCGGGACAGGGGGATGGAGGGTCACGGCCAGTGCCCCGACGGCGGCGGTGCAGCCGACGCCGGTGACGACCAGCGCCACCCAGGGCAGGGCCGGCAGGTGCCAGTGGTCGGCGGCGCCCCACAGGGCCCCGGTGCCGAGGTTGCCGAGGGTGATGCCGATGCCGGCCAGGGTGTTGTAGAGCCCGTAGTGGGTGGCGACGAGCCGGTCCCGGGCGAGGGCGACGATGGTGTCCATCTCGAACGGGTACGCCACGACCGTGCCCAGGGTCAGCACCACCGTGGCGACGAGCAGCGGGACGACCGCCCACGTCCCGGACAGGTGCGCGGTCGCCGCGAGGGGCACGAACGCCGCGCCCATCAGCGCCAACCCGACCGTCAGGGCCCGCGCGGACGTCATCCGCCGCCGGGCCCAGGCCGTGACCCGGACCTGTCCGACGACCGCCACCACCGCGGACAGCGCGAACAGGCCGCTGGACCCGAGGTCGCCGGCCGCCGGCCCGAGCACGTGCGCCGCCTGCAGGGGCAGCGCGAGGTAGATCTGCGAGGACAGCACGTAGGAGCCGATCATCGCCACGGAGAACAACAGGAAGGGCCGGTTGCCGAGTACCTGGCGCGCGTCCGCCCTGATCCCCACCCAGCCGGTGGCCCGGTCGGGACGGGACTCCTCGCCGGCCCTCGACGGCAGGAACCACACCTGCACCACGGTCAGCGCGGCGAACACCAGGGCCGCGCCGAGGCAGACGAACCGGAAATCCCCCAGGACGAGTACGAGGCCGACCAGCGGCCCCGCGAGCATGCCGGCCTGGTAGAACACGTTGAACAGGGCGAACGCCTCGACCCGGCGGTCACCGGCCTCGGCGGCCACGTAGGCCCGCACCGACGGGTTGAACAGGGCCCCGGCCAGGCCGGTGAGCACCGAGGCCACCAGCAGCGGCGCCAACGAGTTCCCGAAGCCCAGCAGGGCGAAGCCGACGGTCCGCAGCACCAGGCCGGCGACGATCATCGCCTTGTAGCCGTACCGGTCGGCCAGCATGCCCCCGACGAGGAACATGCCCTGCTGGCTGAGGGTGCGCACGCCGAGGACGAGGCCGACGGTCCACGCCGCCATGCCGAGCCCCGAGGACAGGTGGTTGGCCAGGAACGGCATGAGCATGTAGAAGCCCAGGTTGATGCCGAACTGGTTGACCAGCAGCAGCGTGACGCACCGGTCGAACGACCGCACCTGCCGCCAGGTCCCGGTCACGGCCCACCCGGCGCTTCGACGGGGGCGGTCGGCGGCGCGTCGGGAGCCGGGCCGCACCGGGGCTCCACCGCGGGCGCGCTCGACCGGGCGGCGGGGACCGGCCGCCGCACGTCGGGGGCCGGCGGCCACGCGTCGGGGGCGCTGAGCCGCGCGTCGCCCACCGGGTCCACCACGGCGGCGCACCGGGTCCACCGGGTCACCTCCCGGTCGCCGGGATGGGCGATCTCCTCGGGCCCGGTGGCCGGTACGACGCCGAGCAGACCGTGCCCGGCCGCGTACTCGTCGTTGTAGATCGTGTCCCAGTAGCGCTGCGGCCCGTCGGGGAAGACGGCCACGATCCGCTCGTGCGGCGGGCGGGTCCTGGCCAGCCAGTCGGCGACCAGCCCGACCGCGCCGACGCTCCAGCCGCCGGTCTCCCGCCGGGTCGCCGCGAGGTGCCGGCACGTCCACACGGCCTCGGCGGGCGCGACCCAGTGCACCTCCGCGAAGTCGGGGTAGGCGACGTTGCGCGGGTAGATGCTGCTGCCCAGGCCCCGCATCAGCCGGCCGCGCGCGGGCTGGCCGAAGATCGTCGAGCCGACCGTGTCGACGCCGACGAGGCGCAGGTCCGGGAAGTACCGGCGGAGCACCCGGGAGATGCCGGCGCTGTGCCCGCCGGTACCGACGCTGCACACCAGGGTGTCGATCCGGCCGAGCTGTCCGACGAGCTCCAGGGCCAGCGCCTCGTACCCGGCGACGTTGTCGGGGTTGTGGTACTGGTCGGGGCAGTAGGCCCCCGGGTGCGCCGCCAGGTGTTCGCCGACCCGGTCCCGGCGCGCCTGCTGCCAGCCCCCGGTCGGGTGCGGCTCGGTGACGATGTCCACCGTGGCCCCGTACGCGCGCAGCAGGTGCCGCATCAGGGGCTCCATCCCCGGGTCGGCCACCAGGGTGACGGGGTGGTCGTACACGATGCCCGCCAGCGCGAGCCCCAGCCCGAGGGTGCCGCTGGTGGACTCGACGATCGGCTGGCCGGGCGCCAGGTCGCCGCGCTCGCGGGCCCGGGCGACCATGTGCATGCCCGGCCGGTCCTTGATCCCGCCGGGGTTGTGCCCCTCCAACTTGGCCCAGAACCCCCGACCGGTACCGGCCCGGAACTCCGGCACCCACAACACGGGCGTGTTGCCGACCAGCTCGGTCAACGACCGGCAGGCGGTACCCGTGACGATCCCGCCGACAGGCGGCACTGCTTCCACTGTGCTCATGACTCGGACGACCTTCCCCAGAACTCGTAACGGACGCGCGGGACGACGGCGGGGACGGCGGACGGCCGCCCCGGGCCGCGTCACGTCCGCGACACGCAGCCGAGCGCGAGGGGAGAGGGTCGGTGCCGGATCCGGTGGTCGCGGACCGCCGCGCCGCACCCCCGGACGGCCGGGCCGTCGGCCACCGCCATCGCGACCGGTGCCGCGACGAGCCAGGGCGCGAGGTTCTGCGCCACGGCGGTGACGGCGACGACGGCTGCCGCGCCGCAGCTGTGCGGGGCGTGGTGGTGCCCGACGGGTACGTGGTCGTGCGGTCCGCCCCTGCCGACCACGGCGACGGTGGCGTCCCCGGCGGACACGCCACCGGGGGACCGCACGCCGGATGCCGCGCTGCCGGATCCGGTGCCGGACACGGTGGTGGACGGCATGCTGACGGAGGAGGTGGCGTCGGCGGATGCCGTGACCGGCGCGGACACGGCGCTGGACTCCGCACGGGGGAGGTCAGCCTCGACGTGCGCGCCGGGTGCGCACAGGACGGCGTACACCACGAAGAGCGCGCCCAGTATGCCCGCTCCTAGGCGGTATACGAAGGTCACGGAAAGGGACGTTACGTGACGCTTACATCACCGTCAATGGCTCAATGGCACGCGTGTCGCGATATGCCCGCCACAGCCTGACAGCAAGGGATAACCCTCGCCCGGACGCCTGATCGGCCGCGCACCGGCAAGGGTGCCGGCACCGTCCGGCCACCGAACCTCCCGGGCGTAGGACCGCATGCCCACCGGGCCGGGAACGCGCGCCCACGGGAGTGGGGCTCACCCCGGAGTACCCGACTCCGGGGTGAGCCTTTCGGGGTCAGAGCCGGTCGAGGATCTTCTGCAGGGTGGCGATCTCCGCCGCCTGCGCCTTCTCGATCGCGGCCGCCAGGGCCTTCGCCTCGGCGTTGACCCCCTTGGCCTGCTCGTCCCTGGCCATCGCGATCGCTCCGTTGTGGTGGGCGATCATCCCCTTCGCGAACAGCCGGTCGAACGCGACCCCGGACGCCGCCGACAACGCGGCCAGCTCCTGCGGACTGAGCATGCCCGGCATCATCGCCGACATGCCGCCCATGTCGTGTCCCCCGGCCGCCGTGGTGGGCCGCTTCCACGCGGTCAACCAGCCGGTCATCGTGGTGATCTCCGGGGCCTGCGCGGCCTTGATCGCCGCCGCGACCTTCTTCAGCTCCGGGTCGCCGACCCGCGTCTCGGCCAGGCCGGCCATCGTGACGGCCTGCTCGTGGTGGGGGACCATCATCTGCGCGAACGCCACGTCGGCGTCGTTGAACGTCGCGCCGGAGACGGAGACGGAGCCGGTCGCGGTCGGCCGGGCGCCGTGGTCCATGCCGCCCATGGCGTCCCCGCCGCAGCCGGCGGCGAACGCGAGGACGGCGACAGTGCCGACGCCGGCGAGGAACGCGCGGCGCGGGGTGGTGGTGCTCTTCATGACTCTGCCTTCACGGATCGGTACTACGGGAACATGGACTGTCAGTGGCGGCCAGGTACGGCCGCCGGGTCCTATATCCGCAGTACCGACAGGTCGGCGAGGAGCAGTCCCCGGCGCTTCGGCGGCCCCCGGCCCGAGCCCGCGCGTCCGGCGCTGACGAGCGTCGCGGCGTCGGCGGTCCGCGCGAGCCGGGAGGTGACGGCGAGGACGAGCAGCAGCGTGAAGGCGGTGAGGATCGCCAGGCACACGCTCATCGGGTCGAGCCCCACGCCCAGGCCGACGATCGCGACCGCCCGGGCCGCGTCTCCGACTCCGGCCCCGGCGACGGCACTCCCGGTCCCGAACGCGACGGCACTCCCGGTCGCGAACGCGACGGTACCCCCGGTCCCGAACGCGGCCATCGCGACGGTCCCGCCCGGCTCGGCGCCCGCGTCCACGGCGACGGTCACCGCGTCGTGCGGGTCATGGCCGACCGCGTGGTGCCCGGCCGCCGGCATCGCCCCGTGCCCCTCGGCCGGATGCCCCAGGGTGTGCATCCCGAGCACCCCGAGGACGAGCAGCGCCAGCAGCAGCAGCCGCACCCCGCCCCGTCGCCCCGCCACCGATCCCCCTCGTCCGCCGGGCGCGCAACCCGGACTGCGAACAATACCCCTCCTGGGTATCGCCGGCGACCCGGAGCCCGCCGGCCGGAGAATTTCCCGCCGCCCGATCCAGGGCGTACAACGTTATCCAGTCACCCGACCCGGATTCCCTTCCCCGGACCGGCCGGTTCCGTTTGGGTGGTCGACATGATGCTGAACCGACGCAACGTACTCGCAGGCGGGCTGGCGGTGGCGGTCACCGGGGCCGTCGACCTGCTGTTCACCGGTTCGCCGGCCCTGGCGCACCCGGGCACCGGCTACGGCGACCTGGTACCCGACCCCGCCGGCCTGCTCGACCTGCCGCGCGGCTTCCGGTACCGGGTGCTGTCCCGCGAGGGCACCCCGATGGCCGACGGCGCACCGGTACCCAGCAGGCCCGACGGCATGGCGGTGTTCGCCGACCGGCGGCACGGCAGCCGGCTGGTCCGCAACCACGAGAACCGCCCCGGGGTCGCCCACCCGGTCGCGGCCCCCGCGACGCACACGTTCGACCGGGCGGCGGCGGGCGGCACCACGACGCTCGTGGTGGGCGCGGACAACAGACTCGTGGAGGAGTACACCAGCCTGGGCGGCACGGCGGTCAACTGCGCCGGGGGCCCGACCCCGTGGGACACGTGGCTGACCTGTGAGGAGACGGAGGCCCGCCAGGGCGCCAACGGGTACGAGAAGGACCACGGCTGGATCTTCGAGGTGGACCCGCACCACCAGGGCCGCAACGCCACCCCGGTCCCGTTGACCGCGATGGGCCGGTTCGCCCACGAGGCGACGTGCGTGGACCCGCACACCGGCGTCGTGTACGAGACGGAGGACGCCGCCGCGCCGTTCGGCGGCCTGTACCGGTTCCTGCCGAACAGGCCGCGCGGCGGACACGGCAGCCTGCGGGCCGGCGGCACGTTGCAGGCGATGCGGGTGCCGGACGTGCCGGACCTGTCGGTCGTCCAGGAGCCCGGCACCCGGTTCGACCGGGTCGAGTGGGTGACCGTGCCGGACCCCCTGGCCGTGACCACGTCGGTGCGCAAACAGGACTACGGGCCGGCCGGGATCACCCACGCGCAGAAGCTGGAGGGCGCGTGGTGGGGCGAGGACCGCGCGGTGTACTTCGTGTCCTCCTTCGCCCAGGTCTCCAGCGGGGCGGGCGCCGAGCACCGGGGCCAGGTCTGGCGGTACGACCCGGTGCGGCGCACCCTGACCCTCACGGTGGTGTTCCACGGCGAGGGGGACGCGGCGCACGAGTACCCGGACAACATCTGCATGACCCCGTTCGGGGGACTGATGCTCTGCCAGGACGGCGACGGCGAGAACTACCTGACGGGTACGACGCGCGCCGGCCGGCCGTACCCGTTCGCCCGCAACGCCCAGAACCTCGGTACCCCCACGGAGCCGGCCTTCGCCGAGTTCGCCGGCGTCGGGTTCAGCGCCGACGGCCGCACGATGTTCGTGAACTGCTACAGCCCCGGCACGACGTTCGCGGTCTGGGGCCCCTGGGCCCGGTGACTCACCAGTCCCACGCGATGCCGTAGCGGCCCGGAGCGGGGTCGAGGACGATGGACTGCGCCGTGCGGCAGTCCCCGTCCAGGGCGATCCCGCTCCGCTGCCGCCCGGCCGGGTCGGGGCCCGGCTGCCGGTAGGCGTGACAGGACGCCGGCACCCGGCCCGGGGCGAACGTCACCCGCAGCACCAGTTCCCTGGCCGGGTGCGGGACTGCGACGACGACGTGCCGGTCGGTCTGCCCCGGCGGGAACCTCAGCCCGAACTCGACGGCCGCCAGCTCGCCGGCGCGGAGCGGACGGTCGAGGACGAACTCGAAGACGCAGGTGGCCGTGGGCACGTCGGCGCGGAACCGGGCCGGCTGGCAGCCCTCGGCGAAGGTCACGAGGGGCGGCTGGGACAGCGGCCCGCACCGGGAGACGAACAGGATCCGGGCGGTGTGGTCGCGCTCGGCCCGGATCACCCGGCGGACCCGGACGGACTCCTCCTGTCCGCCGTCGTCGATCCGGAAGGCGAGATGCTGGGACACCGTGACCGGGTGGTGCAGGTCGTCCACTCCGGCGTCCAGTTTGTCCAAGGCCCGGGCGAGCGCGCCGGGCCGCGTCCACAACGGGTCGGCGGGCGGTCTGCCGGCCGGCCGCCGGCCGCGGGGCCGGCGCGGGCCGAGCAGGGCGGCGAGCGACCCGGGCGGCTCGCCGAGCAGGGCCTCCAGCTCGGTGACGGCGGCCAGCGAGGAGGTGCGTTCGGGCCGGCTGGCCCCGGTCTGCCAGTAGCTCAGGGCGCTGGCGCTGACCGGGGTGTGCCGGGCGCGCAGCCGCCGGGACACCTCGTCGAGGCTGAGCCCGCTGCGCTGGATCGCGCCCCGCAGGGCGGCGCCGAACGCGTCGGTCACGGCCGGACCCCGGACCGCCCCGGGTTCGGGGAGCCGTCGCGCCGCCGGGGACATCGGGCGAGTTTATCCGGCCCCGGGGCCCCGCGGCGGGGGTGGAAATCCAACTGGAACGGGCCGGACACGGCCGCCCGGTCCGCTCGGTCCGTTCCGGGGACGCGGGTGCCTTCCGTATGGTGGTCGTGTCCGGCGACCGGGTCCGCCCTGCCCAGGGGTGTTCCAGAGGGCCGCCGCCTCGCCTGGGGGAGTGCGCATGGGTAAGAACAAGGACGGCGGCCCGCCGCGGCCCGCCGTACCGGGCGCGAAGGTCGGCATCGTCGACTGCGCCCTGTACGCCGGCGGCGAGCGCCAGGGCGGGAAGGTCCCCCTGGACATCGCCCTGGAGTCCGCCCAGGAGGCCGAGGACGGGTTCGTGTGGATCGGCCTGCACGAGCCGTCGGCGGCGCAGTTCGACGCGGTGACCGCCGAGTTCGGGCTGCACCCGCTCGCCGTGGAGGACGCGGTCGACGCCCACCAGCGGGCCAAGCTCGAACTGTACGGCGACATCGCGTTCATGGTGTTCAAGACGGTCCGCTACGTCGACCCCGAGGAGGTCATCGAGGTCGGCGAGATCATGGTGTTCCTCGGCCCGAAGTTCGTGATCACCGTCCGGCACGGCCAGGCCAGCCCGCTCGCGGAGGTCCGGCGCGCCCTGGAGGCGGACGCCGAGCTGCTGCGGGCCGGGCCGAGCTCGGTGCTGTACGCGGTGGCCGACCACATCGTCGACGAGTACACCCACGCGGCCGAGGGCATCAACAACGACATCGAGATCGCGGAGTTCCGGGTCTTCGACACCACCCGGTCGCGCTCGGACAACCCGACGGAACGGCTGTACAACCTCAAGCGGGAGGTCCTGGAGTTCCGCCGCGCGGTGCGCCCGCTGGCCGAGCCGCTGGGGCGGATCGTCCGGGGCGAGATCGGCCTGGTGGACCCGCGCACGAAGGAGTACTTCCGCGACGTCGAGGACCACCTGCTGCGCGCCGCCGACCGCGCCGACGGGTTCGCCGAGCTGCTCACCGGGACCCTGAGCGCGAACATGGCCCAGATCCAGAGCCGCGAGAACGCCGACATGCGCAAGATCACCGCTTGGGTGGCGATCCTGTCGACGAACACCCTGGTGGTCGGCATCTACGGCCAGAACTTCGTGTACATGCCCGAGCTGCAGTGGAAGTTCGGCTACCCGGTCATGCTCACCGTGATGCTGTCCCTGTCGGTGTTCCTCTACCGGGGCTTCAAACGGAACCACTGGATCTGAGGAGCTCCAGGACAACCCGTTCACACAGCTCATGGGTACGCAGCGCGTCGCGCAGGTCCACCCGCCCGCCCGCGCGCACCGTGTCCAGGAACTCCGTGCAGATCTGCGCGATGCCGCGCTGGGTGGCCACCGGGGTCCAGCCGTCGACCGGCCGCCGCGCCCGGTACCCGTCGTGGTCGGTCTCGTCGACGAGGTCGACGACCTCCCGCTTGCCGCCGCCGCCCATGACCTCCAGCCGCTCCTCCTTCGAGCCGCTGTTCCGGTGCATGACGCCGATCGCGGTGCCGCCGCCACCCGACAGGGTGAGGACCACGTGGTGCAGCTCCGTGCCCTCCACCCTGCCGGAGACGTGCACGTGCTCGGCCGGCCCGGGCAGGAGGAAGCGGAGCGTGTCGACGACGTGGATGAAGTCGTCGTAGACGATCTCGCGGACCGCGCCCGTCCCGCCGGCCTGGTTCTTCTGCAGGATGATCAGGTCGCGCGGGCGTTCGCGGGCCCGGACGTAGGCGGGCACGTACCGGCGGTTGAAGCCGACCATCAGCGTGGTCCCGGTCCGCTCCGCCCGCTCCACCAGCGCGCGTGAGCCCTCCAGGGTGCTGTCGAGCGGCTTGTCGACGTACGTCGGGATCCCGGCGTCGAGCAGCCGACCCACCACCGCCCGGTGCTGGTCGGTCGGCGCGTGTACGAACGCCGCGTCCAACGGGCGCGCGAGCAGGTCCCCGAGGTCGGTGAACCGGCGGTCGGCGGCCACCCGGTAGGTGTCGGCGATCCGGTCGAGCTTGGCGGGGTCGCGGGTCATCAGGTGCAGGTCCAGGCCCGGCCGCGCGCCGAGCGTCGGCAGGTACGCCTTCTGGGCGATGCCGCCGAGGCCGATCACGGCGACCCTGAGCCTTCCGTCGTTCCCGTCCACCCGCGTACCCCTCGTCCGTGCGCCGCCCCGTCACGCGCCGCCCGACGCGGACGCGTCACCGGAGCCTAGCCACCGCGACCCGGGGCTGGACCCCCACCCGCCCGTCGCCCCCGCCCCGGTGCCAACGACGCGGGCGCGAGCCCCGGCCGGTCAGTCGAGGACCGGGCGGAGCGCGGCGGCGTGGCCGAGGAGTTCGTCCACGGACCACTGGTCGTACGCGTGGGTGCCGAGCCTGCTGGCCAGCACCGTGCCGTCCGGGGCGATCAGGAAGTCGGCCGGCAGCCCGAGCCGCCCGCCCGCCGGGCTGTTCGCCGGCAGGTGCTCCGTCCGGCGGACGACCGCGACCAGGCCGCTGAGGACGGCGCGGAGGATCGGCAGCCATGCCCGGGGGTCGAGCAGCGCGCGCCGGCCGGACTCCACGCCGAACTCCCCGTAGAGCCGCTTGTCGGGATCGGCGACCACCGCGAACGGCAGGTCGGCGGCGTGCCGGGCGAGTTCGGCGGCGGGGGAGTGGAAGACGACGATCTCGGTGATCCCGGCGGCCGAGATCTCGTCGTGGCGCACCACGACGGACCGCAGGTGCATGTTGCACACCGGGCAGCCGGCGAACCGGCGGAACTGCAGGTGGACGAGGCGGCCGCGGTCGTCGGGGAGGGCGGCGGGGGAGGCGTTGACGGTGTCGAGGAGCCGGGGGGTGACCATGGCTGTCCTTCCGTAGGGGTACGCCGTACGCTTACGACTATGCCACGGCCCCGCAGCCTCACCCACGCCGACATCGCCACCGCCGCGCTCGCCGTCCTCGACCGCGACGGCCCGGCGGCCCTGACGATGCGCGCCGTCGCCACCGAGCTCGGCGTCGGCACGATGTCGCTGTACCGCTACGTCACCGACCGCGAACAGGTCGAGTCCCTGGTCGTCGACGCCGTCCTGGCCGGCGTGGACGACCGGCCGCCCCCGGGGGACTGGACCGGGCGGGTCACCGCGCTCTGCGGCCGGATCCGGGTGGCCGTCGGCGCGCACCCGGCCGTGGTGCCCCTGCTCCTGGTCCACCGGCACACGTCCGTGGGCACCGTCCGCTGGGGCGAGTCGGTGCTGTCCGTCCTGACCGGGGCCGGGTTCGCCGGCGCCGCGCGGGTGACCGCGTTCCGGTCGGTGCTGAGCTACGTGCTCGGCGCGTTGCAGGTCGAGCACCTCAGCCCGTTGTCGGGCGGTGGTACGGCGGCGCTGGCCCGGTTGCCGAGGTCGGAGTACCCGACCCTGTCCGCCACGGCCGTCGACGCCCGCGACGTCACGGCCGACCAGCAGTTCGACGTGGGCCTGGCGGCGCTGCTGCACGGCCTCGACGCGCACCGGAGCTGAGAAGGCTGGCGGAACCAGATGACCGCGGACCGCCCGGGGGCTTGAGCGGCCGCCCGGAGGCAACCCGTTGGGGCTGGCTGAGCCGCGTGCCGGTCCGGGGGCGGCGCGCGCCGCGGCCCGGSGGGGTGGG
>NZ_JAQZSH010000058.1:0-39484 GCF_053902585.1 Longispora urticae | reverse complement strand
GGATCCGCGGGTCCACGATCATCGACAGCACCACACCGGTGTCGTCGTCCGAGCCGTCGTCGACGACCAGAACCTTCACGGGGGTACCGGGCGTGGACAGCTCCGCGGCGGCGTACACCGTGCGGTCCACCACACGTTCCTCGTTCAAACAGGGAACGATGATCCAGTACTGCGCCGGACGGGGCGCAGTTGCCCGCCGGCGGCGAGCCGGACGCGTCCCGCCCCACGAAGCGAACGCCATCAACAGGATGTGCGCCGGCCAGGCGAGCAACAACACCAGACCCAGGACGGAACGCGCCACCTCAGGCGTCGGTGCGGCGACGACCGCTGCGGATCAGCAGCGCTCCGCCAACGAGCAGGGCCGCACCGGCGGCGATGATTCCGATCAGGCTCACACCGGTCACGGGCAAAGTTGCCGCCCCGCCACCAATCACAACAACCGGGACAACGGGAACCTTGGTCTGACTCATGGACTGTTCCTTCAAGATGCAAGTAACGGGAGGGAGATCGTTCCACGACTATGCCCTCGGAGTTCCGCAAGTGTGAGACATCCGACTCACGCGACGGGCACAACGTACCGAGAGGTGTTTTTCCTGCTGGTGGGCCCAATATGGACGCCGCCGAATTTCGGAACCGCGTATCGGATCATCTCGGAGCGCACCGTCCGCAACCGGACCGGGCGCGGGGCTCTGTCGGCAATCCGCCAGCCAAACGGTCCCTGATGTCAGGCACAGGTAGGCCGTATTGTCTCCGCAGAGCAGTCGCGCCCAGCCGGCGACGAATCCGCCCTGCCACCACCCCCACGATCGGAGCATGTGAATGAGAACCCGCCTCAGGGCAGGTTTGGCCGCCTCGATGCTGGCCTTGCTGGTACCCGTGCTCTCCGCGCCGGCCGACGCCGCGCCCCGCGACACCCGCCACGGTCACGGCCACAACCACGGCAAGCAGGGCAGCGAGACGGTCGACAAGTCGTCCCTGCCGGCCCCGCCCCGCCCGCAGCAGGCCCGCCCGACCCAGCGGATCGTCAAGCCCACGGTCCAGCGGCAGAAGGCCCCGGTGCGCACGTCGGCCGGCCAGACGCTCGCGCCGGCCAACGCCAAGACGGCCGCCGGCGTGAAGACGGGCGCCAACACGCTCGTCCTGTACGACGCCACCGGCCCCTACGCCTGGCTCGGCGAGATCTACGGTACCCAGAACGCGCAGTTGCTCTCGCACTTCGGGTCCTGGACCGCGCACCCGGTCGGCGACTACGTCGCGGGCGAGATGGCCGGCTTCACGGCCGTGTTCTATGCCGGCTCCACCTACGACGAGCCGCTGCCGGTCGCCTTCCTCGACGACGTGCTCGCCGACACGAAGCCGGTTGTGTGGGCATATGACAACATCTGGCAGCTCACGGCGCGCAGTGCTTCGTTCGGCACGGACTACGGGTTCATGTGGTCCGGGTTCGACTTCGCCTCGGTCAGCCAGGTGCAGTACAAGACCCGGTCGCTGACCCGGGACCCGCAGAACGCCGGCGGGATCATGAACGTCTCCATCTCCGACCCGACCAAGGCGACCAGCCTGGCGACGGCGGTCCGGGCCGACGGCACCACGTTCCCGTGGGCGGTCAAGGCGCGCAACCTGACCTACGTCGGTGAGATTCCGTTCTCCTACGTCACGCATGATGACCGCTACATCGCGTACAGCGACCTGCTGTACGGCACGATCGCGCCGCAGACCGCCGAGCGGCACCGGGCGCTGGTCCGGATCGAGGACGTCGGGCCGGACTCCGACCCGGACGAGCTGCGCGCGATCGCCGACTACCTGAAGTCGAAGAACGTGCCGTTCTCCGTCGCCGTCTACCCTGAGTACCGTGACCCGCTGGGCGCGCAGCACAACGGCGTGCCGACCACGCTGAAGATGCGCAACGCGCCTCTCGTGATCAGCGCGTTGAAGTACATGGTGACGAAGGGGGGCACGCTGCTGATGCACGGCTACACGCACCAGTTCTCGAACGTGGTCAACCCCTACGACGGGGAGAGCGCCAACGACTTCGAGTTCTACAGCGCGCACGTCGACCCGGTCACCAACTCCGTGATCTACGACGGCCCGGTCCCCGGTGACTCGTACAACTACGCGGCCGGCCGGATCGCCTCCGCGTTCGCCGAGTTCGCCGCCTCCGGGCTGCCGAAGCCGACCATCTTCGAGTTCCCGCACTACGCGGGCAGCGCGGTCGACTACCAGGCGGCCAAGGACAAGGTCGGCGTCCGCTACGACCGTCCGCTGCACTTCACCGGGCAGCTGTCCGGCGGGGCCCCGGACTACACGAAGACCGTGGGCCAGTTCTTCCCGTACCTGGTGCGGGACGTGCACGGTTCCGTGGTCATCCCGGAGAACCTGGGCAACATCGAGCCGGACCAGTACAACAACCACCCGGCCCGGCTGCCCGCCGACATCATCGCCACCGCGCAGCGCAACCTCGCGGTCCGCGACGGCATGGCCAGCTTCTTCTACCACCCGTACCTCGGTACGGCGTACCTGAAGACGACGGTCGAGGGCATCCAGGCCAGCGGGTACACCTTCGTCTCCGCCGCAGCGGTGCAGGTGCCCTGATCGTGCGACGAAGCCGGTGGCTGGCGGCGCTGTGCGTGCCCGCGGTGCTCCTGACCGCGTGCACGGCGGCGCCGGCGCCGGCACCCTCCCCGACGCCGGAGTCCGCTCCGGCGTCGGGGGCGTACCCCACCACCCCGGGGACCTCGCCGTCGCCCGGGGCGGCCCGCACCTCGGGCCCGGCACCCGTTCCCCTCGCGGGGGACTGGACCGCCACGATCTACTACACCGCCGTCCAGTCGATGCACACCGGACCGGCGAAATCCGTCAAGGGCTGCCCGGTCCTGGACTGCTCCCGGGGCGACACCGACCTCGGCAGCTACCCGTCGGACTTCATCCAGGCGGTCAAGGACGAGGGCACGGGCCGGATCACGGGCGGCAAACACGCCGGCAAGTACCTGAACTGGTCCCACGACGTCGGGTACTGGCTCGACACCGCCCCCCGTGACAGCCACGGCGGCACCCTCGTACCCTTCGTCTCCGCGGCGGCCGACCCGAACGTGCTGGCCCGGGGCGTACGCCTCGTGCTCACGGTCTGCGGGGCCGACGAGTCCGGCGACCCAGTGGACGACAAGGTCTGCGCGCGGCTCCGCCAGGCCGAGTGGACGATCACCGACGAGTTCACCCCGGGCCTGGGCGGTTCGCGGCACATCGACCTCTACGTGGGGGAGGAGACCGGCCCGGGCTTCACGAAGAGTCCCTGGTTCATCACCCTGACGAAGGCCCGGGTCTCGAAGCTCCCGCCGAGGTAGACCTCCCGCCCGGTTCCGTTCCACGCGCGCGGATCGGCGCCGCGGCCAGGGCCAGGGCGACGACCGCCAACGCGAGGACCACCGTCGCCACCGCCCGGACGACGGCCAGCTCCTGGATCGCGGACAGGATGACGGCCGGCACCACGGTGAGGAACATGGACGGCTCCGACGACCCTCCGCTGAGCCCGGCCCCCACCGCGAACTGGAGCTGCAGCAGGTCGGTGAAGCCCATGACGACGAGGATCGGCACGGCGCACACCGTCGTCGTCGCCTTCACCCCGCCCTCGTGTCGGCGGTGACGCTGCAGGATCCACGCCGTCAGCGTCCAGCCGGTCAACGTGCCCGCCGCGAACCCGGCGACGGCGACGGCCGTGAGGTCGGACAGCTGGCTCTCGAACCGGAGGTGCAGCGCCGGCCCGCCACCGGCGTCGTGGTAGGCGGCCACCTGCACCTTCAGGCCGTTCTTCTCCGCGCCGAAGTGCCGGGTGCCGTCCTGCTGGACGGTGAGGTCGCCGAGCTGCCAGCCGTCGGTGGCCAACCGGGACCGGGCGTCGTCCACAGTCGACGGCAGCAGGTGGGTGGGGGTCCAGAAGACGACCGTGACATGGTCGACGCCCCGGTTCTCCTCGAACGGGTCGTCGAAGGTGACGACCTGGTCGCCGTCGGGGCGCCAGTCCTCGGGGCAGTAGTAGGTGCACGCGACGACCGGCCCCGCCAGGTTGCGCGCCGTCTGCCCGGTCGCGAGCCGCGCGACGGCGACCGCCTCCCGCTCGCTGGGCACCGAGGCCGCGGCGGAGTACGTCAACGCGACGGCCGCCGCGCCGGCGGAGGCGAAGAACAGCACGGCCACCACCGTGACGAACACGTACTGCAGTCCGGCCGGCGGCCGGAACCGGCAGCGCAGTCCCCGGCCGACGATGTCCAGCGCGTCCGCACCGGATGGTCGTCGCTGGCCGGGGCGGGATCCCTCGAGGAGGGTACTGAGGATCTCCAGGCCCCGCTCCTGGCGGTACCAGTCCGGGTAGGCCCACAGCAGGCGCCGGTAGCGGCGGCGCAACAGCCCGGTGGCGTCGACGGGCCCGGCGGGGTCCACGGTTCAGACCGCCGGGGACGGGCCGGCGTGGCCGTGCCGGCGGAGCCGGGCCGCCGCGACGGCGGCGTTGGCGCGTAGCTTGGCGACCTCGACGGCCAGCCTGGTCGCGCCCGCGTCGGTGAGCCGGTAGTAGCGCCGCAGCCGGCCCTGGACGGCCTCCTCGGAGTCGACCACCACCAGGCCGCTCTCGGTGAGCCGGTCCAGCACCGCGTACAGGGTGCCGGCGCGCAGGGTGACCCGCTCCTTCGACAGCTCGCTGACGGCCTGCATCACCGCGTACCCGTGGAGGGGTCGTCCTGCCAGGGCGGTCAGGATGAAGAACGTCGGCTCCTGCATGCTCATGCCGCCGAAGCTACCGGCTCCCGATATATGAAGTCAAGAAGACTATCGATGGGTACCGGGCCTCTCGGGCCGGCCCCGGTCAGCGCTTCCGGCGGAACCAGGGGAAGATCGAGCCGACGACCAGCCCGGCCACGAACAGCACCAGCATCCACAGCCAGGCCGGCGCGTTGAACTCCCAGCCCAGGAAGCTGACCTTGCCGTTGGCGGTGTTCTGGAAGACGAACACCAGGGCCAGTACGCCGATGACCAGCCCGATGACCAGTTTCGGCGACAGGGTCCGGGCCCGCCGCTCGCCGTCGACCGCACCGCTCATGGGTCACGCACCTCTCCGGGTCCGCCGCGAACGCCGCCGCTCACCGGTGCCGGTAGGGCGGAGCGTGTTCGCCGTCGAACAGCAGTATCGCCGAACGGGCGCGGCGGGGGAGCCGATCGCCGAATCAGCCCCCGGCGGTCGTGGTCCGGGGGCCGGTGGCGCGGAGTCGACCACCGCCGCGCCGCCGGACGGTGGGACCGGGGCCCGCGCAGGGGCGGGTGAACCTGTCTAATGATCGACGGGAGACGCCGGTCGTCAGGGCGACGTGAGGGGAAGGCTGGTCATGGAGAACAACGCGGGGTCGGCGGCCGTGTTCGGATTCGTGGGCGCCGGCGCGCTGACCGCGGCCGTGGTGGAGGGCCTCAGCGCGCACGTCGCGGACCCGCCCACGGTCCTGCTGTCGCCGCGCGGCCGGCAGATCGGCCTTGACCTGGCCGCCCGGTTCCCGAACGTGCGCGTGTGCGCCTCCAACCAGGACGTGGTCCGCGACGCGACGACGATCGTGCTCGCCGTGCGGCCCCAGCTGGCCGACGAGGTGCTGGCGGAACTCCCGTTCCGGCCCGGGCAGGCGGTGCTCAGCGCGATGGCCGGCGTGCCGCTGGCGCGGTTGCGCGCGCTGTGCGCGCCCGCTGATCGGGTCGCCCGGGTCATCCCGCTGCCGGCGGCGGCCCGCGCCCGGAGTCTGACGGTGCTCTACCCGGAGCACCCGGCGGGCCGTGACCTGTTCGGCCGGGTCGGCGGCGTACTCGTGCCGGGCGAGGAGCGGACCCTGGACGCGTTCAGCGCCGCGACCGCCACGTTCGCCGCGCACCTGGACTACCTCGCCACCATCGCCGGCTGGCTCGCCGACCAGGGCGTCGAACCGGAGGTGGCGACCGCCTACACCACGCACATCTTCGGCCAGCTGGGACAGGCCCTGTCGGAGCACACCGGCCCGCTCGACCCGCTGACCGAGGAGTACATGACGCCGGGCGGGATCAACGAACAGCTGATGGCGGACCTCCGGCGCGCCGAGGTACCCGGCGTGGTCCGCCGCGCCCTCGACCGGGTGCTGGCCAGGCTGCGCGGATAGCGGGCCCGCGCGGACCCGGTGCCGGGGCGGCCCGCCGACGGAGTGGCCCTCGAATGCGGGCCAGACCGGGGGCCACGGAAAAAACCCGGCCCCGGGCCGCAACCGAACCGGCCAGCTGCGCGCCTTGCACACTGTGACGGTGACTCTGGCTCCTGGCGTGACCGACGACGTGGGGTTCCGCGCCGTCTACGCCGACCACTTCGTGCCCCTGGTCCGGTTGGCCTACGTGACCACCGGCGGATGGCCGGCCGCCGAGGACCTGGTCCAGGACGTCTTCGTCGACCTGTACCGGCGGCGCGACTCGGTCACCGACCCGGTCGGCTGGCTGCGGCACGCCACGGTCAACCGGTGCACCTCCTGGGTGCGGCGCCGGATCGTCGAGCGCCGGCACCACGGCACGGAACGGCCGGGCGTCGTCACCCCGGCCGGGGCGGACACGGTGGCGGTCCGGGCGGCCCTGGCCAGGCTCCGGCCCCGGCACCGGGCGGCGGTGTTCCTGCGGTACTACCTGGACCTGTCCGAGGCCGAGATCGCCGCCGCGCTGGGCTGCCGGCCCGGCACCGTGAAGTCCCTGCTGCACCGTGGCCTGGCCGTACTGAAGGAGCAGCTCGATGTCTGAGTCCCGGATCACCGCGGCGCTGCGCGAGTTCGCCGAGACCGCCCCCGCCCATCCCGACGTCACCGCGGTCATGACCCGGCCCGCCCGCCGGTCCTGGCTGGTCCCGACACTGGCGGCGGCGGCCGTGGTACTCGTGCTGGCCCTGGTCGTGCTCGTACCCGTCCGGGGCGGCCAGCGGCCGGCGGCGGGCGAGGGCCCGAGCCTGCCGGCCAGGTTCCCCGCGTACTCGTTCCTCCAGGGCGCGATGACCGGCCCGTTCGGACGTGCGATCGCCGTCTACTCGAACGGCACCGGCCACGAGGACTTCACCTACGCCCAGCAGATCGTCGCCGGGGCCGACCGCGACGTCTACCGGGAACTGGACGTGCCCACCGGCCCCACAGACGGTGGTGTGCACCTGCGGCTGTTCCCCGACGGCCGGCGGATCGTGTTCGCCAGCGCCGGCCCGAGCGGCGAGCTGATCCTCCTCGACCTGACCACCGGAAAGAGCACGGAGATCCCGGCCAGGGCGGGGGCCTACGTGCGACCGCTCGCCGTCTCGCCGGACGGCCGGCACGTCGCCTACTGCGTCGACGGCCAGTACCGGGGCGCCCCCGGCCCGCTGTACCTGCTCGACCTGGCGACGGGGATCAGCACGGCGCTGAGCTCCACCGACGTGGAGACCGCCGCGTTCTCCCCGGACGGCACCCGGCTGGCGATCCAGGACACCGCCGGGTACGCGGTGCCGCCGGTCCGGATCATCCGGCTGGACAGCAGGCTGGAGCGCACCGTGGAGCCGCCCCCGGACGCCCGGTGGTCCCGGCTCGCCGGCCCGGAGGCCTGGTCCCCGGACGGCCGGTTCCTGGTCAACCAGACGATGATGACCGGCGACGTGCTCACCTACCAGTTCACCGACGCGACGGGTACCGGGGCGGCGGTCCCGACCGCGATCCGCGCCGAGGACCTCTTCCCCAGGGCCTCGGGCGACGCGGTGCTCGGTTGGCGGTCGCCGACCCGGATGCTGGTCAGCGGCGGCGACGTGGACGGCACGACGTCGAACCTGATCTCCGAGGTGGACGTCACCACCGGCGGCCACCACGTGGTCAGCCGGTTCGAGGTCGGCGCGCGCGACGACCTGGCCGTGCTCGACGTCCAGCTCGCCACCGGGCTGCTCGCCGACGTGACCGTCCGGCCCGGCGGCGACCCGGACCGGGGGCCGTGGCCGACCTGGGCGGTGGTGACCTCGCTGCTCTGCGCCTCGCCGTTCGTCGTGGCGGGGGTGCTGTGGTGGTGGCTGCGTACCCGACGCGCGCGGCGTCGGCCGTGACCTCCCGGCCCGGGGCCCGGCGGCCGACGTGCGCGCCTTCCGGTACCCGAAGAAATTGAAGTTTGACAATGTCTTGAGAATCCGGGACGCCACCGCGGTGGGATCCTGGGGCATGCCCATCATCTCCAGGCTGCTCACGGCAGCCGCCGTCGCCCTTGTCACCCTCGGCATGACGCCCGCCGCCCACGCGGCCGGCCCCGCCGGCAACGTGTTCACCGTGTGGGACGGCGCGTCCTACGAGTGACGTGTACGAACCGGCCGGCCGGCCTGACCTGGCAGCACATCGTGACCTGTGGCGAGGGCGGCTGGGGGTACGCCGGCGCCTACGGCCCCGTCGTCACCGGCAGCGGCACGTCGACGGCGGTCTGCGCGTCCATGGGCTACGACGAGTCCGAGTTCCACCCGACGTCATGACGGCGACCCGGTGGGCGCGGGCTCCGGGTACAGCGCCCGGATGATCGCCATCGCGAGGATGTTGGCCGGCTGACGGCCGTCGGGGCCGGCCGTCAGCGAGGTGAGCACCACGACGGTGACGTCGCGCACCGGGTCGCCGGCCATGAACGAGTTGAACCCGGGCAGCTGCCCGTCGTGCCCGTACAGGGGGCCGAATTTCGCGATGCCGAGCCCGTAGCCGGCGCCGCCCGGGTTCGCCGGATCGGACGGCTGGACGCTATCGATCCGGATCTTCTGGGTGGCGGCGTTGAGGAGACCGCCGCCGACCAGCGCCTTCACGTACCGGGTCAGGTCACCGGCGGTGGAGATCGCCCCGCCGGCCGCCCAGGTCCACGAGGGATTGTCGCTGGTGTGGTCCGTGGGGAGCAGGGTGCCGGCCTTCGCGGCGGCCTGCTCGGCGGCGGGCAGCGCGGCGTCGGTGAGGGTGCTCACGTTGGTGCCGAACAGGTAGCCCTGGGGGTGCGGCGCCGGGATCGCGACGTCGTCGATGACGGGCATCCGGGTCTCGGGCATGCCGACGGGCTCGAAGATCCGGGTCCGGAACTCGTCCTGCAACGGCCTGCCGGTCAGCTTCTCGATGATCAGGCCGAGGAGGATCGTGTTGGTGTTCGAGTAGTGGAATCCGGCGCCGGGGGCGAAGTAGGGCTGCTTGCCGAACGCGATCGCGAGCAGCTCCTCCTGCTTCCACACCCGGCCCGGGTTCGTGTCGAGCTGGACGTTGAACTGTTCGTCCTCGGAGTAGTTGTAGAGCCCGCTGCGCATGTCGAGGAGCTGGGTGACGGTGATGTTGTCGCCGTTGGGCACGTCGGGCCGGTACTTCGACACCGGGTCGACCAGGGCCAGTTTGCCCTCCTGGACGAGCTGCAGGATCACCGTACCCGTCAGGGTCTTGGTGTTCGAGCCGATCCGGAAGTGGTCCTGGGCGGTCACCCGCAGGTCACCGGTGAGGGCGCGCTTCCCGAACGTCTCCGTCCAGTCGCCCCTGTCCCTCGAGGTGATCATGACCACCGCCCCGGGCACCCGCATCTCGTCGAGAATGGTCTGCAGGGCCGGGCGCAGTGTCGCGGCGTAGCCGGGTGGCGTCGGGTCCGTAGTCGCGGGTTCGTCGGCGTCCCCGCCGCAGGCCGCGCCCACCAGGGCGAAAACCACGAGAACAACGCTGAGGGTACTGAATCTCCGCATGTCCGCCTCCACCCGTTTCGCCCCACTCGACACTACCGGTCCGCCGGACGGCGGGTGGCCGGTCCGCCGGGACGGCCGGCGACGGATCTGAGTAGCCGGGCTCAGGCGGCGCCGGACCGGGCGGGTGATGCTGGACCGAGCGCTGACACGAGGGGGCACGAATGTCCGAGCACCGGATCCGCTGGGCCTGGCTGGGGGAGACAGCACGGGTCGGCGCGGCGGCGGGGGTGGGCGGCGCGCTGGGCTGGTTCCTGTCGGCCGTCCTGGACTGGGCCGCCGGGGGCGCCGCCCGGGAGTGCGCCGGCGCGGACGCCGACGGGACACTGTGCTTCGGGCTGTGGTCGATCGGGCTCGGGTTCGTGGTCTCCGTGCTGGCGGTGGCCGTGGCCTGGGTGCTGTGCGCCGGGCTGTCGGGGGTGAGGCACCAGACCGCCACGATCCCGCTCGGCGTGGTGGTGGTTCTGTTGGTGGTGCTCTGGTTCCAGGGCGAGGCGGGCAGGTTCCACCCGACGTGGTTCTTCGCCCTGGCGATGGCGGTCGGGTTCGCGGCGCTGGCCGGGGTGCTGCGGCTCCTCGACGGGGCGGCGGGGGAACCCCGGCGCGGCTGGGCGGCACTGGGAGTGGTGCTGGCCGTGCTCACGGCCGCCGTGCTCGCCCGGCTCTGAGGCCGCCACGACGGTGGGCCGGATGGCGACGCCACCCGACCCACCGGGGTCTCAGCTGCCGTACAGGGTGAGCTCGGCCGCCGAGGCGTACCCGAGTCCGTTCTGCGCGCTCGTCGCCCTCAGCCGGACGTACCGCGCGGTGACCGGCGCGAACGTCACCGTCCTGGCCGCGCTGCCCGCCGCGAAGGTCCCCGAGGCGATGGCGGTGCCCCAGCTGACCCCGTCGGTGGAGACGAACACCTGGTAGTTGGCGATGGTCCCGTTGGTGCCGCCGTCCTGCCGGGGCAGGTAGTCGAGGCGGTCGACGGTGTGGTTGGCCTCCATCCGGATGTCCAGGGTGTGTGGCATCGGCGCG
The DNA here is from genome assembly GCF_053902585.1 of Longispora urticae. NCBI lineage: Bacteria > Bacillati > Actinomycetota > Actinomycetes > Micromonosporales > Micromonosporaceae > Longispora > Longispora urticae. The sequence continues at coordinate 28,743 of NZ_JAQZSH010000058.1, read as the reverse complement.
ACCCCGCCGCTGTACGCGGTGTGCCACAGGGTGGACGCGTTGCCGTCGACCGCCCTGGCCGCCGCGCCGTTCTCCGCCGAGGTCTCGGCGCTGTCGGCGGTCGCGGTCCATCCGGCCTTCGGCAGGGCGGCGGAGGCGGAGGGCCGTCCGTACAGGTTGACCTCGGCGGCCGCCGCGTAGCCGAGCCCGTTCTGCGCGCTCGTGGCCCGCAGCCGCACGTGCCGGGCGCTGACCGGCGCGAACGTCACCGTCTTCGCGCCCGGGCCCGCGCTGAACGTGCCGGTGGCGACCGGGGTACCCCACGTGGTGCCGTCGTTGCTGACGGAGACCTCGTAGTTGGCGATGGTGCCGTTGGTGCCGCCGTCCTGCCGGGGCAGGTAGGTCAGTTTGTCCACGGTGTGGGAGGCGCCGAGGTTGAGGTCGAGGCGGTGCGGCATCGGGGAGACGCCGGTGCTGTAGGCGGTGTGCCAGATGGTCGCGGGGTTGCCGTCGATCGCCCTGGCCGCGGCCCCGTTCTCGGAGGTGGCCTCCGCGCTGTCGGTGGTCGCCGTCCAGCCGGTCCGGGGGATGACCGGGGAGTCGCCGCCGGTCGGGGCCTCGTCGGTGGGCGCGGCCTGGAACACCGCGACCTCGAACGGGGCGAGGGTGACCGTCACGGGGGTGGCCGTCGCGGCCACGAACCCGGCGTGCGTGCCGTCGCGCTCGGTGAACTTGTAGGTCCCGTGCGTGCCGGTCGGCAGCTCGAAGACCGTCCTCGGGTTCACGGTGTACGTCTGCGGGCTCGCGCTCGGGTTGCGCAGCATCATCGTGCCCTTGGACGCGCCCGCCGCCGAGGTCCACGCGGCGGTGCCGTAGACCTGGCCCTGTACGGCGTCCCCGCCGAGCCAGTGCACGTCGCTGAGCAGCTTCTCGTTGTCCCGGGCCCACTTCGCGTTCGCGGCGAGGGTGTCCCACCACCAGCTCGCCCCCGGCACGTTCGGCCGGACCAGGGTGTTGCGGACGTAGAGCTCCTGCAGGCCGAGGCCGAGCGCGAAGTACGCCTTGATGTCCTGGCCGACCTCGTCCCGGGTGGACTGCTTGGTCAGGTCGTAGTCCGCGGTGAAGTACGTGCCGCTGTTGGAGAAGATCACGCCGTGGTTCATCACGCTCGGCACCGGGAACAGCGGGTTCTGCAGCACCTCGTTCTTGTAGGTCTCCGAGTCGCGGTAGTTGACGTACCGCTGCGAGGTGGTGCCCGCGCCGGCGGTCTGGGCGTCGTGGCCGTCGCGCCAGATCGAGTCGACGTACCACAGCCAGTACGGCGAGCCCCAGGTGCCGACGGTCGCGTTGACCCAGACGTCCTTCTGGTGCGCGCGCAGGTCCCCGACCAGGGTCAGCAGCGCCTCGTAGTCGGCGAGGTAGGCGGCGTTCGGGCCGCTCTGGTAGAGCCCGCCGCCGATGCCGTCGAACTTGAACCCGCGTACCCCCTGGTTGTCCATCATGTCGAAGGCGACGTCCCGGAACCGGGCCCCGTACTTCGCCCCGCCGAGCTGGAAGGCGCCGTTGGCGGTCTCCAGCCGCTCGCCGGCGGGCTTGCTGGCGTTGAGCGCGAGCCGGGACGAGGCACTCTGCCCGTAGCCGCCGAAGGGTGACATCCACACCGACATCGACGCGTTGCCGTAGCTCGCGGCGGCGGCCTTCTGGGCGGCGAACCCGTCGGGGAACTCTGTCGGGTCGAAGTCCCACACCTTCAGGTTCGACTCGTCGGCGACCTGCGGGGAGCGGACGTAGTCCCAGCCGTCGTCGACCCAGAAGCTGTCGATCTTCGCGCCCCGGTTGCCGAGCTCGGTGCCGAACAGGTTGATCGCGGTGGTCAGCTCGGTCGAGTCGACGTTCTCGCCCGGCGGCTTGAGGTCGAGCCAGCTCTGGTAGTGCAGGAACGTGCGCCGGGCGTGGGCGCGCTCGCGGTTGACGTAGTACTGGAAGGACCGGCGCAGCTGCCCGTCCGGCGCGACGCCGAGCGCGGCGCTGTACCGCCAGGTCGTGCCCTGGGCGAGGTCCCCGGCGCGGGTGACGGCGATCCGCACGCTGGTCCCGGAGACCGTCGCCTTCGCCGTGGGGTTCTCGACGCCGAGGAACGCCGACTCGGCACCCGCCGCGCCGAGGACGACCGGACTGCCGTCGTCCTGGCCGAGCACCCGCGCGTCGGCGGCGGTCAGGTCGATCAGGCGCAGCGACGTGATGTCGAAGGTGCCCGCGACGGACCGGACCGCGAACTTGTGCTGCAGGGTGTTGGCGCCGTCGCGCAGCAGAGCCGTCCAGTCGACCTCCAGGGTCCTGGTCCCCGAGGTGTACCGGTAGGTCGTGGTCACCGCCCTGCCCGCCGACCGCTCCGCCAGCCGGGCCGAGGAGGCGTCGGCGGCGACGGTGCTCAGCGCGGGGCCGGCCGTGCGGGTGGAGTTGGCCGTGGTGATCGTGCCGCCGTCGGCCAGGGTCAGGGTGAACAGGCCGGCGACCGTGACCGGGGTGGCCGTGCCCGCGCTGTTGGTGAAGCTCGTGAGGGAGACGGACGTCCCCACCGACCACGTCGTGGCCAGGGCGGCGTTGCCCAGGGTGAACGTGGTGCCGGAGACGGAACCGGTCGCGGCGCCGGGCACGGGGCCCGGGAACACGATCCCGTCGGCGACCGCGAAGGCCCGGTCGGCGGGTACCGCGGCCGTCGCGGTCGGCGGGCCCGACACGGCCACCGCTCCGCCCGCCAGGACCGCGAGGACGACTCCCGAGGCTCTCGCCCGGGCAACCAGTGAACCGGACATACGCCACTCCCATCCGTGTTGCTCGCACCACTGTGGTTCCCCGAATTAGGCCATCGAGTGACATGGATTGTCAACAGTTGATCGAAGCAGGCTCAAATCTTGCAACTTCAAGCACAGACGAGTACTCGTCGGGCCCGCCCGCCGACCCGGACGCGGCGCCAATGTGGAGCGCGGCCCGGGCTAGGATTCGCGGCTATGGGCGGATACCGGCTGGCAGTGGACTACGGCACCTCCAACACCGTCGCCATGCTCGCCACCCCGGACGGGCGGGTGCGCCCGCTCCTGTTCGACGGCGCCCCGCTGCTGCCCTCGGCGGTCTACGCCCAGCCCGACGGGATCGTCCTGACCGGCCGCGACGCGCAGAACAGCGCCCGCCTGGACCCGGCCCGCTTCGAACCGAACCCGAAACGCCGGATCGACGACGTCGAGATCCTGCTCGGCGACCATTCCTGGCCGGTGGTGGAACTGGCCGCCCGCACCCTCACCCGGGTCGCCACCGAGGCCGCGCGCACCGCCGGGGGACCGCCGGCCGAACTGGTGATGACCTGCCCGGTCACCTGGGGCCCGGTCCGCCGCGACGTCCTGACCAGGGCCGCCGCCCGCGCCGGGCTGCCCCGCCCCACCCTGGTCCCCGAACCGGTCGCCGCCGCCGCGTACTACACCTCGGTCCTCGGCCAGGAGGTCCTCGGCGGCCGCAGCGTCGTCGTCTACGACCTCGGCGGCGGCACGTTCGACGTGTGCGTGGTCCGCCGGGAGAACACGGGCTTCCACGCGCTCGCCTACCGCGGCATCGACGACTTCGGCGGCATGGACCTGGACGCGCTGGTCGTGGCGCAGCTCGCCCAGGCCGTCGCACCCGGCGCGCCGGAGGCCTGGCAGCGGCTGAGCCGCCCGGCCGACGCGGCGGACCGCAGGCACTTCCGCGCGTTGTGGGACGACGCCCGCACGGCCAAGGAGGCCCTGTCCCGCCAGTCGCAGGCCACGGTGTTCGTCCCGGTCGTCGAGCGGGACGTGCACGTGTCCCGGGAGGCGTTCGAACAGGCCGCGAGCGGCGCGTTGCGGCGCACCATCGACGTCACCCTGGCGACCCTGCGCGAGTCGCAGACCGGGCCCTCGGACGTGGCCGGTCTGTTCCTGGTGGGCGGGTCGACCCGGGTGCCGATGGTGGCTACCCTGCTGCACCGGGCCACCGGGATCGCGCCCACGCTGCTGGAACAACCGGAGACCGTCGTCGCCGAGGGGGCGCTGCGCGCCGTGCCGGGCAGGGCCGCCGCCGCACCGGCCGCCCGGGGCGAGGCGGCGCCCGGTCCACACGGCCCGCGCGTCGTCGCGCCCTCTGTCCCGCGCGTCGTCGGGTCCTCTGTCCCGCGCGGCGTCGCGGCCGTCGTCCCACCCCGTGGCGCGTCCCCCGTCGCACCGGGTGGAGCATCGCCCGGTGCGCCCGCCGGCGCGTTCCGCGACCCGGCCGGTGTCGCAGCGCCCTTCCCGCCGGGGCAGGCGGTGCCCCGGCCGTCCAGGTCTCCGGCGAACCCGCTCGTCGGGCCGGCGCTAGGCGCGGTCATGCTGGCGATCGGCATGCTCACGCTGCTGGTCACGCCGAACGCGGCGGCCCACGAGCGGTGGCTGTTCCTCGGCTGCGCGGCCGGCTCCGCGCTGTTCTGCGTCGGGGGCGTCCTGTCCTGGTTCTGGCGGGGGCTGCCGCCGCTGGCCAGGTTCGGCGTACCCGTCGTGCACCTGCTGCTCACCGTGTACTGGTTCGCGAAGGTCTGGGATCTGGCCATGGGCCTCAAACTCACGCCGTCCTTCGTGCGGACGGCGGCCTGGATCCTGGCGGGGGTGACGGCCGTGCTGTTCCTGCTGACGGCAGCGACCCTCGGCGTGCGCCGCCGCGACCCGGCGGTCAGCGGGCCGCGCTGAACCGGGTGCCGGCTCGACGCCGGTGTCAGCGGTCCGGTTCGCGGAAGTCGACGTCGCTGGTCGGCGTGAACGTTCCCGTGACGACCGCGCGGACGAACGTGTCGCCCTCCTGCGAGATCCGCAGCGTGAACTGCTGCAGCACCCCCAGGTCCCTGCCGCCCAGCCGCAGCGGTCGGCGCACCTCGTACAGCGGGGACCACGGGGTCTCGTAGTAGCAGGTGACCTCGCCGTCGCGGTGGTAGGCGATGTCACCGGCGGCGAGCGCGGCGTCGACCGAGTCCTTCAACGCCAGCGTGGCGGCCGGGTCCGGGTCCCGGTCCCACAGGTCGGCGATGGCCTGGCGGGCCCGGTGGCTGTTCCGCCACTGGTGCACGGTCGCCGGATCGGTGTACACCCACGGATCGAACCGCGCGCCGCCGGGCAGCCGGGCGAGGTCGGGGCGCGGGGCCGGGCGCGGCGGGCGGAAGTCCCGGTCCAGCAGTCGGGGCATGCACGCCAACTGCCCGACCGTGAACCACAGCCCCAGCGCGTGCTTGAGGTTGTCCTCGATCAGGTCGTGCAGCCGGACGTCGGGGCTGGCGGTGGCGACGGTGCGCAGGCTCAGGGCGTAGTCGAGGGCCGCCGCCGCCTCGGCCGTCATCTGGCGGAGCTGGTTGACCGCCCCGCGGTGGCTGGCGGGCACGTCCCCGGTCTCCAGGGCGTGCAGCGCGAACTCGGCGTGCTCGCACACCGGCGGGATCGCGGCGAACATCGCCGCCATGTGTTCCGGCGGGCACGGGGTGACCTCCACCCACGGCGGCAGTGCGGCCGGCAACGCCAGCTCGGCGGCCAGGTCGTAGTCGGGGTTCGCCCGGGACTGGCGGGCCCGGCTCAACCAGCCCCGCACCGCCGTGAACCACTCCGACACCTGCCCGAACGTCACCGGTGGCACGAACCCGGCCGTCCGGGGCCTGGCCGCGTAGTCGGCGTCCAGGAACGCCTCGCCGAGCGTCTGCAGCACGTACGCGTTCCAGGTCGCCAGCAGCTGGGAACCCACCGCCGGGCTCGCCCGCCACAGGGACACGCCCTCCGCGGCCAGCGTCTCGCGCAGCCGCTCGCCGGCCAGCAGCTCCCCGTAGGCTGCCTTCCCGGCCTGGCGGAGGGCCTCCAGGAGGGTGGCGTCCTTCTCCCCGTTCAGGAACGCGCGCATCCTCGTCAGTACCGTCGGGGAACCCACCTCGGTCATGCTCGTCCTTCGCTCGGGAGGACCTGAGCGTAGGCGGAACCCGCCCGCTCGCGCTGTCCCGGGACGGCCGGGCCGCGAAGGTGGCGGCGGCCGGCCGGCGCGGAGCCGGAGGGCGGCGGAGCCGGGAGGGCGGCGGCGCGGGCCGCCGGTGCGGCGGTGCCCGGGTCGGGGCCGTCAGGCGGGCGCCGGTGCCGTGGCCGGTTCGGCGGGCGCGGCGGGCCCGGCCGGCTCCAGTCCGCCGGTGCCGGCCGAGGCGTAGGCCTCCCGGTCGAGGGTGCCCTCCCGGGCCGCCACGATCGTGGGCACCAGGGCCTGCCCGGCCACGTTGGTCGCCGTCCGGATCATGTCGAGGATCGGGTCGATCGCCAACAGCAGGCCGGCGCCGGCCAGGGGGAGGCCCAGGGTGGTCAGGGTCAGGGTGAGCATCACGATCGCGCCGGTCAGCCCGGCGGTGGCCGCCGACCCGACCACGGACACGAAGGCGATCAGCAGGTAGTCGGTGACGGACAGCTCGATGCCGAACACCTGGGCCACGAAGATCGCCGCCAGGGCCGGGTACACCGCCGCGCAGCCGTCCATCTTGGTGGTCGCGCCGAAGGGCACCGCGAAGGACGCGTACTCCCTGGGGACGCCGAGGCGCTCCACCACCCGCTGCGTGACCGGCATCGTGCCGACCGAGGAGCGCGACACGAACGCCAGCTCGATGGCCGGCCACGCCCCGGCGAAGAACCGGAGCGGGTTGAGCCGGGCGACGGTCACCAGCAGCAGCGGGTACACGACGAGCAGGACGATCAGGCAGCCGACGTACACGTCGATGGTGAAGGTCGCGAGGGGTCTGAGCAGGTCCCAGCCGTAGCTGGCCACCGCGTGCCCGATCAGGCCCAGCGTGCCGAGCGGGGCGAGGCGGATCACCCACCACAGTGCCTTCTGGGTGAGTTCGAGGACCGCCCGGTTGAGGTTCACGAACGGCTCGGCCTTCTCGCCCACCGCGAGGGCGGCGGCGCCGACGACCACGGCCAGGAACACGATCTGCAGCACGTTCGGCTTGGTGAACGCCTCGGTGATGTTCACCGGGATGATGCCGGTCAGGAAGTCCAGCCAGGTACCCGACCGGGCGGGCGCCTTGGCCCCGGCGACGTCGAGCTGCACGCCCCGCCCGGGGTTGGTGAGCAGGCCCAGGACGATGCCGACCGTGACCGCGATCAGGGAGGTGAGCGCGAACCAGAGCAGGGTGCGGCCGGCGAGCCGGGCGGCGTTGCGGACCTGGCGCAGGCTGACCAGGCTCACCACGATGGCGGTGAACACCAGGGGCGGGACGGCCAGCTTCAGGAGCTGGACGAAGATCGTGCCGATCCGGTCGAGCGTGGTGGCCAGCCACGACAGGTCCTGTTCCCTGGCCAGCAGGCCCAGCCCGACGCCCAGCACGAGCGCCAGCAGGATCTGCGCGGAGAACGGGAACTTCCTGAGACCAGCGATCATCGCGGTGTCCTAACTCTCCCGGGCATGACGAGTTCGTAGCGTTTGTCCATGCGGGGCTGAGCTAACCAGATCGACGGCCTTGAATCCAGGGGTCGGCCGGTGATGGCACAGTGGACGGGGGCCGCGCGTCGCCCTACGCCCCGGACGGCCCCCGGGCGGCGCGGTCGCCCGCGAGTCGGTCGCCCGCGACGGCCACCAGGACGAGCAGGCAGAACGCGAAGAACGCGGCGACGGTCCGCGCGGTGTTGAACAGTTCCCACCGGGCCAGGATCTCGGCGTGGTCCGGCGGGACGGTACCGACCGCCCAGACCTTGATCCGCGCGTTGATCGGGACGTTGCCGAACCGGGTGACCAGGAAGGAGGTCACGACCAGGGCGCCGGCCGCCGCGGCGATCAGGCGCGGCCGGCCGCGGGTCAGGACGGCCAGCGCGACGGAACTGAGGATGGCCAGCGCCATGACCGTCTGGATGACGGGCCCGTTCACCGCCATGAGCGCCGTGTGGAACGTCAGCCGCACGTCGAGGGGCACGGCCCGGAACCCGTGGACCAGGTTCACCGCCCCGTAGCCGAAGGCGCCGGCGAGCAGGCCGGTGGACAACAGGGCGAGCCCTCTGACCGTGGGTACCAGCATGGGTCTCTCCCCTCAGGGCCGCAACGGGAGTTGCGGCAGGGTCAGGCTGACACACGGACCCGGCCGAGTTGATCAGGGCCCTCGCCGTCCCGATCCGCCCCCTGCTCCTCGTCACCGGCGAACCGCTGACCCCCGTTGCTCGTTCCGGCGCTGACGGCTGACCCCTGTTCCGCGGGGCCCCGGGCGGCCACGGTGGAGGGTCGCCCCTTGACAACCGGGCGCTCGTGTAGTGCTCTATTCAATAGAGTTGCACTCTACTGAAAACACGTCGCGCCGCACAGACCTGGGAGACACCATGCTGAGGTACCCGTTGACAGGTCTCGCCCTGCTTCTCGCCCTGGCGGGCTGTGCGGGGCAGACCAGGGACGACCGGTCTTCGGGTGCGGCGTCCGGCGCGGCCCCCACCGCGGCGCGGCCCTGCGGCGGGATCGCCGACACGGTGAACCTGCACCTGCGGAAGTCCGTGGTGAGTGCGGTGAAGGTGGAGGGCCAGTGCACGACGGTGGTGCTCGCGACGACCCTCGCCGAGGAGGACTACGCGGCGGCGAGGCAGCTCTGCGACACGGCCGCCGAGGTGGCCTACACCGGCGACGTCAACGCCGTCGTCGTCCTGGCGGGGTCCGGCACCGAACTGGCCAACGGGATCGCCGGGGCCCGCTGCCTGACCCCCGGAGGTTGAGCCGGGGGCCTACTCCCACTCCCACCGGATGCCGGCGATCCCGCGGCTGGGGTTCTTCATCGGCAGGAGGGCGACGTGCTCGTTCGACGGCCGGATCTCCACCTCGGTGCGGGGATGTTCGGCGTGCGTCGCCTGGAACCGGTAGCACCGCACGGGCAGTTCCGTCGCCTCGAACCGCACCCGGAGCACGTAGAGTTGGAGCGAACCCGACAGGGCCCGGAAGTACTCGTTGTCCACACACCGCTGGTCGAACCGCGAGATGTACTCGATCATGAACGTCTCGCCGGCGTTGTACACCCGGTCGAGGAGCAGCTCCGTGCCGACGACCCGCTCGTCGCGGTTCCGCCGCACCCGGCCGACCCGGCAGTGCCGCAGGGCGGTCACGCCCATCGTGTCCAGATCGGCGCCGGGCTCGGCGAAGCTCAACTCGAAGTACCGGTCGACGCCGTCCACCTTCGCCTCCGACAGGACCCGGGTGTGGATCTCGAACAGGGTCCGGCCGGCCGTGAGCACGACCTCCTCCTCCATGTAGACGCCCGCCATGTCGTTGGGGGTCAGGGGCCAGAGCTCGCCGACGAACTTCGCGATCGTCGAACTGTTCGGCATCGACTCGTACGACGGGTTGCCGGCCGTCCCGAACGGGTGCCGGCCCCGGGACCGGCGCGGACCGAGCAGGGCCGTCAACGTGCCGGGGGAGTGGCCGAACAGCTCCTCCAGGGCCGTGACCGCCCGGAGGGACTCGATCCGCTCCGGGCGGTTGTGGCCGGTCTGCCAACTGCTCAGCGTGGCGATCGCGATCTGGACCCCGCGACGGGCGAGCCGGCTCTGGACCCCGTGCAGGGTCAGCCCACTGTCCTCGATCGCCGCGCGCAAAGCGGCTTCGAATGTGACATGCGTCCGGGTCCGCATCCCCACCTCCGCACTGACGATGATCTCGGACATCGAGCTGCGTGGCTCTAAAATTCCAGAGTTTCGCCAGGCTGGCAATGGTGGGAATCCGCGGTGCGTGCTACGGGGGGCGGACGCCGTGGTCGGCGGACGTCCGCCCACCGGTCACCGGGAGGCCGCGTCGGCGATCCGGAGCACGATCGCCGGCTGCCCGTCGGCCTTCTTCGTCGTCGCGTTGACCGAGTAGGCGACCACCCGTTCCAGGTCCCGGGTCGCGAACACGCCGCTGGAGTACCCGTAGCGGCTGCCCGTCTTGCCCCACACCGTGACGCCGTTCACCTCGAGCCGCATCAGCCCCTGGCTGTAGATCGCGGGACCGCCCTCGACGAGCGGCACCTCGGGCACGGTGAACAGGGCGGCCGTCATCTCCCGGCTGAGCAGCCGGCCCCGGAACAGCCCGGACAGGAACGTGTCCAGGTCGCGCGCCGTGGACACCAGACTGCCGGCGGACCAGGTCATGGACTGGTTCATCGAGGTTGCGTCCTTCAGCGTGCCGTCGACGGTCAGGTACCCCTTGGAGTGCGGAGTGGGCAGCTCCGGGTCGTCCCCCGGCTCGTAGGTGTCGCGCAGGCCCAGTGGTCGCGCGATCCGGTCCCGGACCAGCTCGCCGTAGGACCGGCCGGTCACCTTCTCCGCCAGCAGCCCGGCGACCAGGTAGCTGGTGTTCGTGTACATCTGCGCGGTGCCGGGCGCGAACTCGACCGGGTGCGCGGTGGCCGTCCCCACGACCTGCCGCGGGGTCCAGTGGTCGTAGCGGTGCGCGAGGACCCAGGCGGGGTCGTACATGCCGGGGATGTCGACGGAGGGCAGTCCGGAGGTGTGGTCGAGCAGCGTGCGGACGGGAATCGGCGGGTAGTCGGCCGGCAGCAGCCCGGGCAGGTAGTGCTGCACGGGGCGGGCGAGGTCCAGGCGCCGCTCCTGGGCGAGTTGCAGGACCAGGACGGCCGTGAACACCTTCGTGGTACTGCCGATCCGGAAGTACCCGTCGGGGTCGACCGGCGCGCGGGTCGTCGTGTCCGACACCCCGGACGTGCCGGTCCACCGGCCGGCCGAGCCCGTGACCCGCACCAGGGCGCCGGTCACGTCGGCGTTGGGGAGTTCGGAGATGGCCGCCGCCAGGGCCTTCGCGTCGGGCGGTCCGATGTCGGGACAGGACGGGCCGGCGGCGGCGGGGGACGCGGTGAGGGCCACGGCCGCGGCGACGGCGGCCCCGATCAGTACTCGTCTTCTCATCGCCCCAGCGTCCCGGTTCCCCGCCGCCCGGCCATCCGGCGAAACCCCCCAACCGGGAAATCAGGGTACCGGGGGTCGGACCCTGACATAGGACGGACCACAAGAACCATTCGCCGGGTACGGTGGCCCCGCGTCGCCGTCGCCGGGCGCGCCCGCCGTGGCCGAAACGTGATGTCACCGTTCCCGCGCGCGGGGCGTCTTCCGGGTGACGATCCCGACCCCGGCAGGAGAGAGCGCCGATGCGCGACAGCCCCGAGTTCGACGCGTTCTACGCCGCCACCGCCCCGCGCGTCATCAGCCAGATCTACGCGATGGTCGGCGACCGGTGCGAGGCCGAGGACGCCGTGTCCGAGGCGTACTCGCGGGCCTGGCAGCGCTGGGCCACCGTCGCCGGCCACACCGACCCGGCCGCCTGGGTCCGCACCGTCGCGTACCGGATCGCGGTCAGCAACTGGCGGCGTACGTGGCGGCGGGCCGTCTCCCACCGGCGCGCGGCCCCGCCGGACAACGTGCCGGCCCCGGGCCCGGACACCGTGACCCTGGTCGACGCGCTGCGCCGGATCCCGGCCGCCCAGCGCCGGGCGGTCGTCCTGCACCACCTCGCCGGCCTCAGCGTCGCCGAGATCGCCGAGGAGACCCACGCCTCGGTCAGCGCCGTGAAGGCGCGCCTGTCCCGGGGCCGGGCGGCCCTGGCAGTCCTGCTCGACGACAAGGAGACCCAGCCGTGTCCGACCACGACCTGAACCGCCGGCTCGCCGCGTTCGCCGCCGACGTCGAATCCGGCACGACGCTGGTGGCCGCGTCCGCCGTCCGCCGCCGGGGCGACCGCCGCCGCGCCACCACCCGGGTGGCCGCCGCGGGCCTGGGCACCGTACTCGCCGCCGCCGTCGCGGCCGCCGGCACCGCCGACCCGGTCCCGGACGGGTCGGTCGCCGGCCCCGGCGGACCGTCCGGCTCCGCGCGGCCGTGGCCCACGTGGGCCGGAACGACGGCCAGCGCCACCCCCACCCGGCCCGCGCCGCACTGGCCACCCGCCGACCTGCCCGCGCGGCCGGGGTGCGACCCGGCGCGGTCGACCGGCGGCCCGGCCAGCGGACCGGACCTGCCCGCCGCGCTGACCATGTTGCACGAGGGCGAGCCGGGCTGGACCGTGGACCGTTCCCGCACCACCCCGTCCCGGTTCAACCCGACGGGCGGCGCGGACGTCACCCTCGCGGGGCGGACCGCCGCGCGGACCCTCACCGGCCCGGGCCTCCCGATCGAGGAGGTGCACTCGCCGACGGTCGCCAGCCACCAGGTGTTCCTGTTCGCCGACCAGGCGGCGGCGCGGGCCGCCTTCACGGCGCTCGTGTCGGGCGGGGAGGCCTGCGGCTGGATCAACGCGCACATGAACCCCGACGAGGAGAACCGGAGGGTCAACCTGCGGTGGCGCGGGGAACCCGACGGTGACACCTACTGGCTCCGGGACGTGCTCCTGATCCTCCAGGGCCCCGCCCTGTTCGTCGCGGAGAGCTACACCGCCGGAGGGGGCTCGTCGAGCAGCCTGGCCGGCGTACGGATGAAACTGGTCCTGCAACCGCTGTGCGCGGCGTCGGTGGTCTGCGAGTGACGCTCCGGTCCGCCCGGGTGGGGCTCCGCGCGCCCGTCCGGTGGACCGGCACGTGCCAAAAAGGACTGTTTACCGTTTTACATTGAGTCTGATCAATGGGTGCGCTTAGGGTGGGGCAGTTTCCCCGTGAGGAGTCCGACATGCGCCCCCGAATCGCCCTAGCCCTCACCGCCGCCCTGCTCGCCGCGGTGGCCCTGCCCCAGGCCACCACGGCGGCCCCGCCACCCGGGACCGCCGCGGCCGGCGGCTTCGACTTCGCCCGGCCCCAGGTGGTGGCCACCGGGCTGGAGGTGCCGTGGGGGATGGCCTTCCTGCCCGACGGCAGCGCCCTGGTCGCCGAGCGGAACCGGGCCCGGATCATGCGGCTGAGCCCCGGCCAGTCCCCGACCGTCGCCGCGACCGTGCCCAACGTCGTGCCCACCGGCGAGGCGGGGCTGCTCGGCATCGCCGTGTCGCCCACGTACGCCCAGGACAGCTACGTCTACGCGTACTACACCGCGGCCAGGGACAACCGGATCGTCCGGTTCCGGCTGGCCACCCCGCAGACCCAGGAGATCGTGAGGTCGGGGATCGCCAAGGCCAGCATCCACGACGGGGGCCGGATCGCGTTCGGCCCCGACGGCATGCTGTACGCGGGGGTCGGCGACGCCAACAACACCGCCAACGCGCAGAACGTCAACAGCCTCAACGGCAAGATCCTCCGGATGCGCCCCGACGGCACGGTCCCGCCGGACAACCCGTTCGCCAACTCGCTGGTCTACAGCCTCGGGCACCGCAACGTGCAGGGCCTGGCCTGGGACGCGCAGGGCCGGCTGTTCGCCACCGAGTTCGGCCAGAACACCACCGACGAGGTCAACCAGATCGTGGCCGGCGCGAACTACGGCTGGCCGACCTGCGAGGGCACCTGCGCCGACCCGAGGTTCCGCAACCCGCTGACCACGTGGACCACCGCCGAGGCCTCACCGAGCGGCGGGGCGATCGCCAACGGGACGATGTTCGTGGCCGCGCTGCGCGGTACCCGGCTGTGGCTCGTGCCGTTGAACAACCCCGCCGGCCGGACGGTCGAACTCAACGGCGCCTACGGCAGGCTGCGCACCGTCGCCGTCGGCCCGGACGGCTACCTGTGGGTGGCGACCAGCAACCGCGACGGCCGCGGCACCCCGACCGCCGACGACGACCGGGTCCTGCGCTTCCCGCCGACCGGCGCGGACGACTACGCGATCGCCGCGAACCCCGCCGCCGGCCAGGTCACGCCCGGCGGCTCGGTGACCAGCACGATCAGCACCTCCGTGACCAGCGGGAACCCGCAGACGGTCACCTTCACGGGCGCGACCGGCCTGCCCGCCGGCAGCACGGCGTCCTTCAACCCGCCCAGCGTCCCCGCCGGCGCCAGCTCGACCCTGACCCTGACCACCGCGGCGACGACCCCGCCGGGCGTCTACTCCCTGGTGGTCACCGCCACCGGCCCGTCCGGCACCCGCAGCACCGGCTACACGCTGACCGTCGGCGGCACCGGCGGCGTCGTCTACTCCGACACCTTCGAGACCGCGACCGGCTGGACGGTCAACCCGGCCGGCACCGACACCGCCACCGGCGGCCCGTTCGAACGCGGGGACCCCGCCGCGACCACCTACAACGGACAGACCTTCCAGCAGGGCACCACCCCCAGCGGCGCCAACTGCCTGGTCACCGGCCGACTCGCCGGCACCGCGGCGGGCGACTACGACCTCGACGGGGGTACGAGCTCCGTCGGCTCGCCCGCCATCGCACTCCCGTCCGGCCGGACCCTGACCCTCACGTTCCGGTACTACCTCGCGCACTTCAACAACTCCAGCACCAGCGACGGTTTCCGGGTGAAGGTGAACGGCACGGTCGTGTTCCAGAAGCTGGGCGCGGCGACGACCGTGCCGGCGACCTGGCAGACCGGCAGCGTCGATCTCTCGTCCTACGCCGGGCAGAGCGTCCGGATCACGGTGGAGGCCACCGACGCGAGCGGGGCGAGTCTGGTGGAGGCGGCCGTGGACGACGTGCGGATCGCCTGATCACCGTTCCGGCGACGAGTGCTCCGCACGTCGCCGGAACGCCGGGGCCTCGGGATCTCGGGACCTCAGGACGTTGGGACCTCAGGACGTCGGGTCGCCGGGTCGTCGGGTCGCCGGGTCGCCGGGTCGTCGGGACGCCGGGTCGCCGGGACGGCGAGACATCGGGACGGCGTGACCTAGGGACACCGGAACGGCGTGATCTCGGGGCACCGGGCCGCTCCGGTCCGCGACACGCTCGACATGAGGTCTGACACCTCACGCCACCTGGCCGGGGGCCGGTCGTTTGTCCTGGTGGGTGACCGTCGCCGCCGGGTTCTGAGGGGTGCCTGGTGGACCAGGTCGGATGCCCGCACCGCCGCGCGGTGACGTCTCCTCGAGGGGTGGGGACGGCACCGCGCGGCGACACCACGCCGCCGGCACCGGCCGACGCGGCGCCCGCACCGGCCGACCCGACCCGACCCGGACCGGCCGCAGGGCCACCACGGCCCGCCGCGCCGCCCAGCACGGCCCGCCGCAGGGCTGCCACACCGTCCACCACGGCCGGCCGCCGGAAGTCCCGTGGCCCGACGCACCTGGTCAGGCGCCTGTCGGGGTGCCGTGGAGTCGGTCGACCCGCGTGTAGGGTGTCAACCACGCTAACCGGACGGGACCTGGCTCTTGAGCGCGCGATTCGAAGAGATTGACTGGCGCGAGACGCCGGTCGGAGCCATCAGCCTCCGCCGACGGCTGGACCCGACCCTCAAGGTCGACGTGTACGAGGTCAAACTCGGCGACGAGTACCTGATGTCGAGCCTGTTCACGGTCGCCGAGGTGGAACTGGCGCGCCTCGGCCTGGCGGAGCTGGCCGGCACCGACCTCGACGTGGTGGTCGGCGGCCTCGGGCTGGGGTACACGGCCCGGGCGGCCCTCGAGGATCCCCGGGTCGGGTCGCTGACGGTCGTGGAGGCGCTCGCCGAGGTGATCGGCTGGCACGAGCGGGAGCTGCTGCCCCTGGCCGCCGAGCTGACCGGGGACCCCCGCACGGCGCTGGTGCACGGTGACTTCTTCGCGATGACGGCCGGATCGGGCTACGACCCCCGGACCCCGGGCCGCACGTACCACGCGATCCTGCTCGACGTCGACCACACGCCCCGGCACGTGCTGCACCCGAGCCACGCGCCGTTCTACACCCCGGACGGCCTGCGCCACCTCGCCCGGTACCTGCGCCCCGGCGGCGTCTTCGCCCTGTGGTCCAACGACCCGCCGGACGCGGAGTTCACGGCCGTCCTCGGCGAGGTGTTCGCGACGGCGGAGGCGCACGTGGTCGGTTTCCACAACTTCCTCCAGGACCGCGAGTCGACGAACACGGTGTACGTCGCGACCGTCCGGTGACCGTCCCCGGTCGCCGGCGGGGGTCGCGCTAGCTTCCCGGGCGGGGCCGCGCGTTGCCGAGCCGGATCCCGCTGAACTCCAGGGTGCTCGCGACCACCACGTCCCAGAAGGACCACAGGTCGACGAGTACCCGCAGCTCGATGCCCGCTCCGGCGTGCAGGGCGAGCAGGTCACCCACGGGCTCGGCGGGACCGAGCGGCTCGACGGTCCCGGTGGCGACCAGCGCGTGGTCGAAGAGGGGTTCGAAGGGGGCGGCGGCGAACCGGTACCCGAAGAGGACCGTGGTCTGGATCTGCGACAGCCAGCCGTATTCGACCGCGTGCACCCGGGCCGAGCCGAGCCAGTGCCGGTCGGCGGCGGAGGTGTCCGGGCCGACCCAGGCCATGGCGCGCGGGCACTGGCGGGGGAACCAGTAGTCGGGGGCGCGGTCGGCGTCGACGGCCCAGACGTAGGCCCCGGCGTGCTGGGCGGTCGCCGCGACGTGCGGGACGAACCGGGTGATCGTCGGGTCCTCGGAGAAGTGCATGACCTGGCCGGGCTCTGGGCGCATCCCTCCATGATCGCTCAGGGGACGGCCGGGAACGTCACCTCGATGGCGAGCCCGCCGGCCGGCCGGGCCCGCGCGCTGACCGTCGCCCCGTGCGCCCCCGCGATGGCCCGCACGATGGCCAGCCCCAACCCGTGGCCGTCGTGCCGGGTCCGCTGGTCGCCGAGCCGGCGGAACGGCTCGAACAACCCCTCGACCTCCCCGGCGGGTACCACGGGCCCGGTGTTGCGCACCGCGATCCGCCCCGCCGAGGTCTCCACCTCGACCGTGCCGCCGGGCACGTTGTAGCGCAGCGCGTTGTCGACCAGGTTCGCGACCAGGCTCCCCGCCAGGCTGCGGTCACCCAGCGCGGGGGCCGTGGCCAGCGCCGTCGAGACCCGCGCGTCCCCGCGGCTGGCGACGACGCCCCGGGCCACGTCGGCGAGGTCGAACGGTTCCGGGTGCTCGATGCCCTGTTCGCTGCTGGCGAGGGTGAGGAGGGCGTCGATGAGCCGTTCCTGGGAGCCGCCCAGGGCCAGGACGTCCCGGCAGACGGCGCGCAGCCGGTCCACGGACGGTTCGGGGTCGGCGAGGGCGACCTGGAGCAGGGCCCGTTCGGCGGTGAGGGGGGTGCGCAGTTCGTGGGAGGCGTTGGCGACGAAGTGCCGCTGCGAGGCGAAGGAGGCTTCGAGCCGGGCGAACAGGTCGTCGAGGGTCGCGGCGAGCTGGGTGAACTCCTCGCCGCCGCCCGGCTTGCCGAGGCGGCGGTGCAGGTTGCTGGCGGAGATGTCCCGGGCGGTGGCGGTGATGGCCCGCAGCGGGCGGACGAACCGGCCCGCGATCCACCAGCCCAGCGCGAGCGCGACGACGACCATGACGGCGAGGCCGAGGACGGAGACGGTGATCAGGTTGCCGAGTTCCGGGGCCGGGGCGGGCGGGGGGCCGCCGGTACCCGGCCCGACGGGTTCGCTCTGCCGGGTCTGCAGGATCGGGACGCTCACCAGGGCCGCGCCGGACAACAGGAACGGGCCGGCGTAGAGCAGGGTCAGCCGGGTACGCAGCCGCATCAGGGCGCCCCGACCCGGTACCCGCCCTCGCGGACGGTGTGGATCACCGGCGGCTCGCCGAGCTTGGCGCGCAGCCGCCGGACGGTCGTCTTCACCGCCGTCGTGAACGGGTCGGCCGCCTCGTCCCAGACCCGTTCGAGGAGCTCCTCGGCGGACACCAGCCGGCCGGACGCGGCGAGCAGGCACTCCAGTACCCCGAACTCCTTCGGGCTGAGGTCCAGCCGCCGACCGCCGCGCCGGGCCACCCGGGTCGACGGGTCCAGCGTCAGGTCGCCGCTCTCCAGCACCGGGGGCACCGCCGGGGCGCTGCGCCGGCCCAGCGCCCGGATCCGGGCGACCAGCTCGGAGAAGTCGAACGGTTTCGGCAGGTAGTCGTCCGCCCCGAGCCCGAGCCCGTCGACCCGCTGCCGCACCGTACTGGCGGCCGTGAGCATCAGCACCCGGGTCGTCGGGTGCGCCGCGACGATCCGCCGGCACACCTCGTCGCCGTGCACCCCGGGCAGGTCCCGGTCGAGGACGACCACGTCGTACCGGGTGACGGCCAGGTGGTCGAGGGCGTCGGCGCCGTCGAGGACCACGTCCACGGCCATGCCCTCGCGGCGCAGGCCCGTCCCGATGGTCCGGGCCAGGATCTCGAAGTCCTCCACCACCAGCACTCGCATGCCCCCACGATGCCATCCCGTAGGTGTCGACGAGGTGTCGGCGCCCGGCACCGTGATGACACCGTCCGGGACGTAGAACGGTCCCCATGACTGACGCGACGATCGTCGTCGACGGACTGCGCAAGCGGTTCGGCGCGAACACCGCCCTGGACGGGATGTCCTTCACGGTCCGCCCGGGGCAGGTCACCGGCTTCCTGGGACCCAACGGGGCCGGCAAGTCCACCACCATGCGGGTGATCCTGGCCCTCGACTCCGCCGACGCGGGCACGGCGCTGATCGGCGGCCGGCCGTACCGGAGCCTGCGCCGGCCGCTGCGGCACGTCGGCTCGCTGCTGGACGCCGGCGCCCTGCAACCCGGCCGCACCGCCCGCGACCACCTGCTGTGGATCGCCCACTCGCAGGGCCTGGGCGCCCGCCGGGTCGACGAGGTGATCGGGCGGGCCGGCCTGGGGTCGGTGGCCCGGCGTCGGGCCGGAGGCTTCTCGCTCGGCATGCGGCAGCGGCTCGGTATCGCCACCGCGCTGCTCGGCGACCCGGCGGCGGTGCTGCTCGACGAGCCGTTCAACGGGATGGACCCCGAGGGCATCATCTGGATGCGTGGTTTCCTGCGCGCCCTGGCGACGGAGGGCCGGGCGGTGCTGGTCTCCAGCCACCTGATGGCCGAGTTGCAGGACACCGCCGACCGGGTGGTGATCGCCGGCCGGGGCCGAGTCATCGCCGACCGGAGCGTGGCCGGGCTGCTCACGGCGGCGTCCGACGGCCGGGTCACCCTACGCAGCACCGCCACCACCGCTGTCGGGGTACTGGCCGCCGCCGGGGCCACCGTGACCCCGACCGGACCCGGCCAGCTGACCGTCGCCGGGCTGACCGCCGCGGAGGTGGTCGGCGCGCTCACCGCCGGGGGAGTGCCGTTCTCCGAGGTGTCGGCGCACCGGGCCACCCTGGAGGACGCGTACCTGGAGCTGACCCGCGACGCCGTCGAGTTCCGCGCGGAGGTGAACAGGTGAGGGACCTGATCCGCGCCGAGTGGACGAAGTTCCGCACCGTCCGGGGCTGGGTGGTCGGCATGGTGCTGGCCGCCGTCGTCATCATGATGTTCGGCCTGTTCCCGGGCGTGCAGGGCAACTGCGGGCGGCACGGCACGGGCTCGGAGTGCGTGCTGCCCGTCGGGCCCGAGGGTGGGGAGGTCAGCGACAGTTTCATGTTCGCCCACCAGCCGCTCACCGGGGACGGCACCCTCACGGTCCGGGTCGCGGACCTGACCGGCGTGCTCCTGGGCGACCCGGAGCGCGCGGGCCTCGCGCCGTGGACGAAGGCCGGCCTGATCGTCAAGGACGGCACGAGGCCCGGTTCGGCGTACGCCGCCGTGATGGTCACCGGTGGCCACGGCGTGCGGATGCAGCACGACTTCGTGCACGACCGGGCGGGCCGGGCCGGGAACTGGCTGCGGCTCACCCGGGCCGGGCGGACGGTCACCGGCGCCTCGTCCGAGGACGGCGTCACGTGGACGACCGTGGACAGCGTCCGGATGACCCTGCCGGCCACCGTGGAGCTCGGCATGTTCGTCGCCTCCCCGCAGTACGCGGAGGTCATGGCGTCCTCGCTCGGTTCGGTGGGCGCGTCGGGCGGGCCGTCCCGGGCGACCGCCACCTTCGACCACGTCTCCCGCGACGGCACCTGGACCGGCACCCCGGTCGGTGGGCCCGGCAACGCGGAACCCGGGCAGCGCGGCGGGCTCCGGCCGACCGGCGACGGGTTCACCATCACCGGCACCGGGGACATCGCGCCCGCCGTGGCCGGTGCGGCCGGGATCGGTACCACGGTCACCCAGACCCTGATCGGCACGTTCGCCGGCCTGATCCTCGTGGTCGTCGTCGCCACCATGTCGGTCACCGCCGAGTACCGCCGGGGCCTGATCCGCACCACGCTCACCGCCAGCCCGCGCCGGGGCCGGGTCCTCGCGGCCAAGGCCCTGGTCCTCGGCGCCGTCACCTTCGGCACAGGACTCGTCGCCGCGGCGGTCGTCGTCCTCGGCGGTCAGCCACTGCTGCGGAACGCCGGCACCTACCTGCACCCGGCGGGCACGGCCACCGAACTCCGGCTGATTCTCGGCACCGCGACCCTGCTCGCCGTGTCCGCGGTCCTCGGGCTGGCCCTCGGCGTCCTGCTCCGGCGCGCCACCACGGCCGTCACGGCGGCGATCGTCACGATCGTGCTGCCCTACCTGCTGGCGATGACGGTGCTGCCCACGGAGGCCGCGCGGTGGTTGCTGCGGGTCACGCCGGCGGCGGCGTTCGCCATCCAGCAGAGCGCCACCGGATACGCCCAGGTCGACAACCTCTACACCCCCGTCGAGGGGTACTTCCCGCTGGCGCCGTGGGCCGGCCTCGCGGTCCTGGCCGGCTGGACGGCGCTCGCCCTGGCCCTGGCCACCCATCGGCTCCGGAGGAGGGACGCGTGACAGCTCCACAGGGGGCGCGGGTGACCGCGCCCGCCCCGACCCACCGACCCGCCAGGAGGGACGCGTGAGCGCGTTGCGCGCGGAGTGGACCAAGTTCCGCACCAGCCCCGGCACGATCGGCCTGCTCCTGGTCCTCGTCGCGACCACGGTCGCCGTGAGCGCCGCCGCGGCCGCCGCGGTCACCTGCCGGGGCGACTGCGGCATCGACCCGGCGCGGGTCAGCCTGACCGGCATCCGGCTCGGCCAGGCCGTGGTCGCGATCCTGGCGGTCCTCACGATCGGCGCCGAGTACGGCACCGGGATGATCCGGACCACCCTCACCGCCGTCCCGCGCCGGTGGACCGTCCTGCTGGCGAAGTCCGCGGTGCTGGTCGCCGTCGTGGCCGTCGCGGCGACCGTGGCCGTGCTCGGCTCCCTGCTCGTCGGCCGGGAGCTCCTCCCCGCCGGGCAGACGTTCTCGTGGACGGCCGCCCCGGTGCTGCGCGCGGCGGTCGGGTCGGTGGTGTACCTCGTACTCGTCGCGTTGCTGGGTCTCGGGGTGGCGACCGCGGTCCGGAACGCGGCGGCGGCGATCGGCCTGGTCCTCGGCCTGTTGTACCTGTTCCCGATCCTGGCCCTGTCCGTGTCCGACCCGACGTGG
This sequence comes from Longispora urticae, assembly GCF_053902585.1. NCBI lineage: Bacteria > Bacillati > Actinomycetota > Actinomycetes > Micromonosporales > Micromonosporaceae > Longispora > Longispora urticae. The sequence continues at coordinate 7,458 of NZ_JAQZSH010000058.1, read as the reverse complement.
ATCCGCCGCCTGGAGAAGGTCGGGCCGATGACGGCCGGGCTCGGGGTGCAGGCGACGAAGGGGCTGGAGGACCTGGCGATCGGGCCGTGGCGGGGGATCGGGGTACTCGCGGCGTGGGCGCTGGCCGCGCTGGTCGCCGGCGGGGTGCTGCTGCGCCGGCGGGACGCGTAGCGGACGGGGCGGGTGGCTACGGCCGGACCGTGAACCCAACGTCGGGCCCCCTTGCGAGGGCCGACCGGATCACGCGGACCGGGAGCCGGAGTGTCTGTGCGCCCCGGCTCCCGGCCGCCTACGCCTCCGCGAGGATCTCCTTGAGCGCCCGCTCACCCCGGGCCGACAGCGCCGGGTTGGTCCCGCGGTAGTAGGCGATGCCGCCGACCCAGGTCATCGCCCAGCCGCGGGCCCGAGCCCAGGCCGCCTCGTCCAGGCCGGCCGCGGCCCGGAAGCGCCGCCGCGACCGGGCCGGCAGGCTGTTCCACGCCACGGTCAGGTCGCAGGCCGGGTCGCCCACCCCGGCGGCGCCGAAGTCGAGCACCGCCGACAGCCGCCCCTCGCGGACCAGCAGGTTGCCCGGCATCAGGTCGCTGTGCGCCCACACGGGACCGCCGGTCCAGGCGGGCGCGGCCAGGGCCTCGTCCCACAGCCGGAGCACGGCGGCGGCGTCGACGATCCCGTCGGCCTTCACCGCCCATTCCCGCACGTAGTCGTCCCGGTCGCCCAGCGGGCCGGTGCGGTAGCCGGCCCGGGCGCCGGTCGGGTCGAGCGCACGGGTCGCGAGCAGGAACTCCGCCAGGTCCTCGGCGAGCGCGTCCCCGTCGGGGTCGTCGACGCCCGGGTGGTCGCCGTCGACGTAGCGGTAGACGGCCCACGGATAGGGGTACCCGTCGTCGGACGCGCCCAGGGCGAGCTGTTCGGGTACCCGGACGGGCAGGTGCGGGGCCAGGCGGGGCAGCTGGTCGCGTTCGAAGTACAGCTGCTCGACGGCGTCGGCGCGACGGGGCAGCCGGACGAGCAGGTCCTCGCCGAGGCGGTACAGCTGGTTCATCGTGCCGGCCAGCCCGATCCGGACCAGCGGCAGCTCCGCCCAGCGCGGGAACTGTCCCGCCAGCAGTGCGCGCACGGTCGCGGCGTCGGTGACGAACTCGTCGTCGTGCAGCCGTAACGAAGTCATCCGCGGTTCCCCTCGGCGGTCGGGTCGATGCGCCGGCCAGCCTAACGCCGGCCAGGGGCCCGCTGTCGAGCCTGTTCCGGGGCGCTACCCGATCAACGTCTCCTTCGGGCGTACGACGCAGAACTCGTTTCCCTCCGGGTCGGCGAGCACGACCCAGGACTCCGTACCCGTCTGCCCGATCTCGACGCGGCGCGCGCCCAGGGCGAGGACCCGCCCGATCTCGTCCTGGCGGTCGTCGGCGCCGGACGTCAGGTCGAGGTGCAGGCGGTTCTTCACCCGCTTCTCCCCGGTCACGGGCATGAAGCAGATGCCGACCGGGGCCGCCTCGTCCGGGCCGATGACCACCTCCCGTTCGCGCTCGGACAGGACCTGCCAGCGCAGGACCCGGGCCCAGAACCGGGCCAGGCCGGGCAGGTCGTGGGCGTCGATGACGATGTGGTGCAGACGGAGCGGCATACGGTCGATCCTCACGGGTCCACGGGTGATCCGCCACCGTGTTACCGGCTGGACGGACCATGGACCTCCGTGCCGGTTTCGCCGTGTTTCCGCCCCGGGCGCCGGGCGGCTGCGACGATGTCGGGGGAACCGGCCCCGACCGCGCGAGAACGGAGCACGACCATGACCTCCCTGCAGCGGTACCTCACGGACGAGGTCGTCGTCGACTACTCCGACGGCCTGATCACCCGGCGCGAGGCGCTCCGCCAACTGGCCCTCCTCGGCGTGGGGGCCGCCGTGGCCGTCCCGCTCCTGGCCGCCTGCGACTCCTCCCGGTCCGGCGAGGACCCGGCACCGCCCGCCGCGTCCGCACCGGGCATCCTCGTGCCCACGCCGCGCCCGACCGAGGCGGTCACCTTCGCCGGCCCCGAGGGGCGCACCCTCCAGGGCGCCTGGGCCGAGGCCCCGGCCCCGCGCGGCACGGTCCTGGTCATCCACGAGAACCGGGGCCTCACCGACCACATCCGTTCCGTGGCCGGTCGGCTGGCCGCCAGCGGGTACTCCGCCCTGGCCCTCGACCTGCTGTCCGCCGAGGGCGGCACCGCGACGTTCACCGACCCGGCGCAGGCCACCGCCGCCCTCAACGCCGCCCCGCCCGGCCGGTTCGTCGCCGACATGAAGGCCGCCGTGGACGAGCTGCTCCGCAGGGCGCCCGACCGGAAACCCGGCGCGGTCGGGTTCTGCTTCGGCGGCGGCATGGTGTGGTCACTCCTGGCGGCCGGTGAGCCCCGGCTCCGCGCGGCGGCCCCGTTCTACGGCCCCCTGCCGGACAACGCCAACCTGTCCGGGTCGCCCGACGCGGCCGTCCTGGCCGTGTACGCCGCGCTCGACACCCGGGTCAACGCCAGCCGGGACGCCGCGAAGGCCGCGCTGGAGAAGGCCGGGCTGACCCACGAGGTCGTCACCTTCCCCGACGCGGACCACGCGTTCTTCAACGACACCGGGGCCCGGTACAACGCGGCGGCGGCGACGGCGGCGTACCAGCGCCTGACCGACTGGTACGGCCGGCACCTCGCCTGAGCCGGCACCGGGCCCCTGGTACCCGTCAAGTGGTCCGCGGTTTGTCGCCGGATGCCAGGTGAGGTGTTTACAGACAGAGGTAGTTGTCGATACATTGCCGCTTCCTGGTGCCGGGAGGGTGATGTGGTGACGGACCCCGGATTCGCGCTGCGGACCGACCGGGACTCCACCGCGCCCCGCCTCGTCGGCCGGGACCGACACGTCGCGGCCGTGCTCGAGGCGCTCGGGCGGCCACCCGTCACCGTGGTCGTCGAGGGCGAACCGGGGATCGGCAAGTCCGCGCTGGTCCGGCACGTCACCGCGCTCGTGCCCGGCCGGACCGTCCTGACCGGACAGTGCCACCCGGTCCGTGAGCCGCTCGCGTTCGCGCCGTTCCTCGACGCGCTGTCGGGCGCGCCCCCGACCCGGGACCTGAACCCCGTGACCGGCGCCCTGCACCGGCTGCTCCCCGAACTGGCCGACTGGCTGCCGCCGGCGCTGCCCGACCTGGGCCGCCCCGAACTGGACCGGCACCGGCTGTTCCGCGCCGTGCTCGCGCTGCTCGACGGCCTGGGCCCGGCCGTACTCGTCCTGGAGGACCTGCACTGGGCCGACCGGGGCACCGCCGACCTGCTGGGCGTGCTCACCGCCCGGATGCCCGCCCGACTCGCCCTGGTGCTGACGTACCGCCGCGAGGACCTGCCCGACGGGGCGGTACCGGCCGCCACGACCCGGGTGCGCCCCGACACCCGCCGGCTGCGCCTGACCCTGCCGCCCCTCACCCCCGACGAGGTGGCCCAGCTGGCCGTGGACCTGCCCGCCCCGGCGGCCCGCGCCCTGTACGAACGCACCATGGGCGTGCCGTTCGCCGTCGAGGAGTCCCTGCGGCTGCTCGCCGACCGGCCGGGCGCGGAGTCCGTACCCGGCGGGGTGCACGACTTCGTCCTGGCCCGGCTGGCGCTGCTCGGCCCGCCCGCGCGCCGCCTGGTCGAGGCCGCCGCCGTGCTGCGGGTGCCGGCGACGGCGGAGGTGCTCGCGGCGGTGGCCGGCCTCGGAACCGCCGACGCGGTGACCGGCATGGGCGAGGCGCTGCGCCGTGCGATGCTGACCGCCGTCGGGGACAGGTACGCGCCCCGGCACGCCCTGTGCCAGCAGGCCGTCTACGAGGCGCTCGTCGGACCCGAGCGCGCCGAGCTGCACCGGCGCGCCGGGCGGGCGCTACCGCCGGACGCGCCGGCCCAGTTGGCCTACCACGCCCGGCGGGCGGGACTCGTCGACGACTGGCTGCGGCACACCGAGACGGCGGCCGGACAGGCCCTCGCGGCCGGCGACGTGGCCGGCGTGGTCGAACTGCTGGCGGACGTGGTGGGCGACACCCGTGCCGATCCGGCCCGCCGGGCCCGGTTGGCCGTGCTGTTCGGCCAGGCCGCGCTCACCGGCATGGCCTCGGCGGACGTGCTGTCGCGGCTGCGGGCACTGGCGGACGACCCGGCACTGCCGGACGAGGTCCGGGGCGAGCTCCTGCTGTGCCTCGGGATCCTGTCCCGGACGCACGCCGACCGGCCCGGCGCGGGCGTCGGGTACGTGGAACGGGCCGTCACGGCGCTGGCCGGACACCCCGGCAGGACGGCCTGGGCCATGGCGCTGCTCGGCACGACGAGCTTCGACGACGAGCGGCCCGCCCGGGTGCACCTGGCCTGGCTCGACCGCGCGCGGCGGGCGGCGGCGCTGGCGGCCGACCCCGTCCTGACGCTGGGCGTGGAGGTCACCTACCGCTCCGTGCTGACCTCGATGGGACTGCCGGGCAACTGGGGCGCCCTGCCCGAGGCGAGCGGCCCGGACGCCGACCTGCACCGGATCCGGATGGCGACGGACCTGGCGTACTCGTCGGTGTGGCTGGGCCGGCACGCCGGCACGGCCGGGTATGTCGCCGAGGTCCGCGAGCGCACCGAGGGCGCGCACAGCCACTTCCTCCGCGGCGCGGTCAGCGGCACCGAGCTGCTGCTGGACTACTTCGCCGGCCGGTGGGACGGGCTGGCCGACCGCGCGCGGGCCCTCGCCGAGGAGGCGCACGACGTGGCACTCATCCGGCACGAGGCCCAGCTGGTCGCCGGCCTGCTCGCCCTCGCCCGGGGCGACCTCGAGGACGCCAACCGCGGGCTGCTGGTGCCCACCCACGCGCTGCCCAACCTCGCCCTCGCGGGGGCCGGCCGGGTGCGCCTGGCCCTGGGCCGGGGCGACCCGGCGGCGGGCTGGCGGATCGCCCGGGACGTGCTGCGGCACCTGCGGGCCAAGGACATCTGGGTCTGGGCCGCCGACCTGCTCCCGGTCGCGGTCGAGGCCCTCGGCCCCGGGCCGGCCGCCGAGGCGCTGGTCGCCGAGTACGCGGCGGGGGTGGCCGGGCGTGACGCACCCGCCGCGCACGCCGCCCTGGCCGCCGGTCGGGCACTGTGCGGCACGGGGGACCCCGACGAGGCGGAGCGGGCGTACGCCGCCCTGCCCCGGCCCTACGACCAGGCCCGGATGCTGGCCGCCCACGGTCGGGTACCGGGCAGCGCCGGCATCACCCGGCTGTACGGGGCCATCGCCGCCTTCCAGGCCCTGGGCGCGACCTGGGACGTGCACCGCTGCCGCAGCCTGCTGCGCGAACAGGGCGTGCGCGCGCCCACGAGTCAGGGGCGGCGCGGCCACGGCCGGGACCTGTCACCGCGCGAGCACGAGATCGCGGACCTGGTCGCCAGCGGGTTGACCAGCCGGCAGATCGCCGAGGCGCTGTTCCTGTCGCCGCGCACCGTGGACGTGCACGTCGCCCGGGTGATGCGCAAACTGGGCGTCACCCGTCGTACCGAGATAGCGACGCTCCGTCAGTAAGTACCCGTTGCTTATTGATAAGTTTCTATGCAACTTCGATCCTTGGTCCACCCCATCCCCGAGGACTGAGGAGTCCGCCATGCGACGCACACTCCTGGCGTTCGCGATACCCCTCCTGCTGGCCGTCCCCGCGACCGCCAGCGCCGCGCCCGCCGACCAGGGCGAGCGGCACAAGTACATCGTGGTGCTCGACAGCGCCGCCGGTGACCCGGCCGCGTTCGCCCGCACCGTCGCCACCACCACCCCCGACCACGTCTACCGGCACGCCCTGCGCGGCTTCTCCGCCCCGCTGGGCGCGGCCACGGTCCGCGCGCTGCGGGCCGACCCCCGGGTCGCCTCCGTCGAGGCGGTCCAGCAGGTCCGGACCACCGCACAGGTCGTGCCGACCGGCATCGGGCGTTCCCTCACCACCGCCAACCCCCGCCTGGCTGTCGGGGACGGGGTCGACACGCGGGTGGACGTGGACGTCGCAGTCATCGACACCGGCGTCACCTCACAGAACCCCGACCTGAACGTGGTAGCCCGCACCAACTGCCTCAACAGCACGAGCTGCACCGACGGCACCGGCGAGGACGGCCACGGGCACGGCAGCCACGTCGCCGGCACCATCGCCGCGATCGACAACGGCGACGGGGTCGTGGGCGTCGCCCCCGGCGCCCGGGTGTGGTCCGTGCGCGTCCTCAACGACTCCGGCAGCGGCGGCAACGACGGCGTGGTCGCGGGCATCGACTGGGTCACCGCGCACGCCGACGAGATCGAGGCCGCCAACATGAGCCTGGGCTGCGAGTGCAGCAGCCCGGCCATGGACGCCGCGGTCACCCGGGCCGTCGACGCCGGGATCGTGATGGTCGTCGCCGCCGGCAACAACCACAAGGACGCCCGGACCTTCTCGCCCGCCAACCACCCCGACGTCATCACCGTCTCCGCCCTCACCGACTACGACGGCAGGTCCGGCGGCCTCGGCACGGCCCCGTCCTCCTGCTCCCGGGGCAACGACGACACCCTGGCCAACTACAGCAACTTCGGGCCCCTGGTGGAGATCGCGGCCCCCGGCTCGTGCATCTACTCCACCTACAAGGGCGCCGGGTACGCCACCCTGTCCGGCACCTCCATGGCCACCCCGCACGTCACCGGCGCCGTGGCCTGGCTCACCAGCAACGGCAACGACCCGAAGAACCGCGCCGACGTCAACCGGATCCGCGACGCGCTCGTGACCGCCGGCAACCTGAACTGGACCGACGACTCCGGCGACGGCATCAAGGAGCCCCTGCTCGACCTCAGCGACCAGGCCGTCTTCCCGCCCGCCGCCCCGGACCCGGGCGCGCCGACCGCCCGGGCCACCGGCACCTGCTCCATCGACAACAACACCTGCGCCTTCGACGGCCGCGGCTCCAGCGACCCCGACGGCACCATCACCGCCTGGTCCTGGGCCTTCGGCGACGGCACGACCGGCACCGGGGCCACCCCGACCCACACCTACCCGGCCGCCGGCTACTACTCGGCGATCCTCACCGTCACCGACAACGCCGGCAAGCAGGCCCGGACCCGCACCCTGGTCAAGGCCGGCAACCTGCCGCCGGTCGCCGTCATCAACAGATTCCCCAACGCGCCGTGCTCCGGCCCGGGCGCGTGCACCTTCGACGCCGTCGGTTCCTCCGACCCGGAGGGCCAGCCGTTGACCTACCGCTGGGACTTCGGCGACGGCACCTCGTCCACCGCCGCCCGGGTCAGCCACCTGTACCCCGCCGTGGCCGCCACCTACACCGTCACGCTCAAGGTCACCGACCACAAGGGCCTGACCAGCACCGACACCGTCACCATGAGCTGCCGGAAGTTCTTCGACAAGCCCTGGTGCTGAGAGTTCCGGTGGGCCCGCGCGCCTTCCACCGCGCGGGCCCACCGGCRCAGGCGGTSCACACCCC
>NZ_JAQZSH010000057.1:0-6551 GCF_053902585.1 Longispora urticae | reverse complement strand
TCGTGCCGGGCACGGCGGCCGGCCAGGCCGTCTCCAGGGGCACCGGCGGGCCGGTGGTCTGCGGGGCGGAGGCGGCCGGCGGGGTCAGCGGCGGCGGGGCCGGCAGCGCGAACAGCGTGCCGACGGCCGCCACCGCCACGCCGGTGGCCACCCGGAGTCGTAGGTCCATCAGTGCGGAGCGTAGAGGCGCGGCAGGGGCCCGGCATACCGCGAAAACCCTATAAAACCTGGCGTTAGATGCCTCGAAAGTGGACGAACCTACGGAATATCGTCGGCCTTCCCCCGTTTCCGTGTGCCGGAAACACCGACGTGGCGGCCCCTCGGCCGGACACCACCCGCCCTCCGTCGCGGGGAAGGCGGGTGGGCGGGGTCAGCGGCGGACCCGGGGCCGGGGGATCCGGCCCAGGGGGTCGGTCGTGCGGGGGAGCGAACCGTAGACCCGGCCGGCGTGCGCCTCGGCGGGGGTCAGGTCCAGCACCCGGTCGCCGCGCCGCGCCCCGGAGCTCATCCGGTACAGGCCGGGGGCCTCGGGGACGATCCGGCGCGCGGCCGGCAGCCCCGCGACCGGGCCCGTGGGCGTCGAGGACCCGGCACCGACGGGCACGGGGGTCCCGGCACCCGGGCGGCGGCGCGGCGGCGCGACCGCCTTCTCCGCGTAGTCGAGCAGGGCGCGCCCCACCAGGTCCGCGCTGGCGGCCGTGGCGACCGTCCGGTAGCCGGCGGCGGGCACCGGGGCCGTCCGGGCCGGACCGTCGCCGACGAGGTCCTCCCAGGCCCGGCCGTCGTCCGGGTCGGACACCACGACCGGCGCGCGCAGCACGTCCCCGGCGACGGTGCGCACCCCGGTGACCTTGCCGGCCTCGACCGTGACCCCGACGACGGGGGTCCGGGTCCGCACCTCGCCCCCGTACGCCTCGATGGCCTCCACCAGCGTCGACGTCAGGACCTGTCCGCTGTCGCCGAGCAGTTCGTCGCCGAGCATCGCCGCGTGCGACACGGCCGGCACCTGCTCCGGGGCGAGCCCGTGGTCCCCGTTCCGCGTCCCGAGCACGGTCCGGGCCCGCGCGGACAGCCCGCAGTCGCCCATCACCTGGTCGAGGGTCCGCCGCGCGCACGTGACGAACAGGGTGCTGGGCGCGGCCGGGCCGTCGGGGTCCATGCCCCGGATCTCGGCGTGCAGCGCGGAGCACATGTCCACGTACCGGCAGACCTGCGCGGCCTCGTCGGGGAGCGTGGCGACCATCCGGGCCCGGTACCCGTCCCAGCCCCCGGTTTTCCGCGCCGGGATCCCGGGCAGCGCGTCGAGCCCGTCGGGCTCCCAGAACCGGAACCGGTCGTCGAGCCCGAGGCCCTGGTAGACCGGGGGCACCGCCGCGGCCTCGTCCCCACCCACGGTGGCCTGGCGCTCCACCACGAGGACCCGGAGGCCCCCGGCGACGGCCAGGTACGCCGCGCACGTCAGTCCGCTGTGACCCGCGCCGACCACGACGGCGTCCCAGCCGTCGGTTCCGAACTTCGCGTTTGTCATACCCCGCAGCTTGGCCCGTCCGGGCAAGCCCGGCGTCGGGCAGCGGGCCGCGTCGGGCGGCCGACCGGAGGAGGGACCCTCCTCCCACGGCAGGAGCCGCAGACACAGTAGACAGCTAATCTCTAGCCATGGGCCTGCTCGGTGACCGCTTCGGCTGGATACGACTCGCGGCGTTTCCCGCCGTGGTCAGTGACGTCCTCGCCCTGCGCGGGGACGGGCCGACCCCGGCCGACTGGCTGTTCGCCCTGCTCGCGGCACTGTTCAGCCTCGCGGCCGGGTTCGCGCCGCTGGCGGTGACGATCGGCCAGGCGATCCTGCTGATCGGCACGGACCTCTACGGGCACGCCACCGCCGTGTCGGTCATCCTGATGGCCGCGTGCGCCCTGCTGGAACTGATCGTCCGCCGCCGGGGCTGGCCGGTCGCGGTCGGGTGCGCCGCGATGAGCGTGCCGTTCGTGGTCCAGATGCTCCGGTTCCACGCGGTCCTGCCCCCGGTGTACCACTGGGCGTGGGTCGTCGGCCCCCCGATGCTCGCCGGCGTCTACGTCCGGTCCCTGCGGGAGAACACCCGCCGGTCCCGCGAACGGATGCTCGAAGGCGAACAGCGCCGTGAGCTGGGCATGCTCAACGCCCGGCTCGGCGAGCGCACCGCCATCGCCCGCGAACTGCACGACGTCGTCGCCCACCACGTGGCCTCGATCGTGCTCCGGGTCGCGGTGGCCCGGCACGTGCTCCCGGAGACCGATCCCCGGGTCTCCCAGGTCCTCGACGACGTGCACGCCGCCGCGACCACGGCGCTGACCGACATGCGGCAGCTCGTCGGCGTGCTGCGCGACCCGTCGGCCGTCAACGTCGAGCTGGGTTCGCTGCTCGTCGACCCGGCGGAGTTGCCCCAGGTGCTCCGCGAGGTCGTGGAGCGCGCCGCGAACAGCGGCCTGCGGGTCGAGGCGGCGATCGACCCGGCGCTGGCCGGGATGGACGCCGTCCGGGGCCTGGTGGTGCTGCGGCTCGTGCAGGAGGGCCTGACCAACGTGTTCAAGCACGGCGGCCCCGCCGGCCGGGCCCGGCTCACGGTCGCGATGTCGGCCGACGGCACCGCCCGGGTCGAGGTGCACAACGAGGGCCTCCCGCTGCGGTCCTCCCCGCCCGGCCACGGCCTCGTCGGCCTGTCCGAGCGGGTCACCCTGATCGGCGGGCAGCTCCAGGCCGGCCCGGCCCGCGACGGCTGGCTGCTGTCGGCGATGCTGCCGGCCGGTGCCGCGTGATCCGGGTGCTGCTCGTCGACGACCAGCAGCTGGTCCGGGCGGGCCTGCGGATGCTGTGCGAGTCCGCCGGGGACATCACGGTGGTCGGCGAGGTCGGCAACGGCCTCGAAGCCGTCCGGCACGCCGAGCGGTTGCACCCGGACGTGATCCTGATGGACCTGCGGATGCCGGTGATGGACGGTACGACCGCCACCGAACGGATCCTGCGCGCCCGCCCCACGATCCGGATCGTGGTGCTGACGACGTTCGACGACGACGAGCACCTGTACCCGGCGCTGCTGGCCGGGGCCTGCGGGTTCCTGGTCAAGGACACCGCCCCGGCGAACCTGCTGGACGCGGTCCGGCGCGCGGCGGCCGGCGAGAGCGCGTTCAGCCCCGGGGTGCTGGGCCGGCTGGTGGACCGGGCGGTGACCGCCCGGTCGGACACGGCGCCGAGCGCGGACCTGTCGGGCATCACCGAACGGGAGCGCGAGGTTCTGGCCCTGGTCGGGGAGGGGCTGTCCAACGGGGAGATCGCCGAGCGGCTGTCGTTGGGCGTGACCACGGTGAAGACGCACGTGGCGAACCTGATGACCAAGACCGACACCTCCAACCGGGTACGCCTGGCGGTGCTCGCCGCCCGCAACGGCCTGGCCACCTGACCACCGCGGGCGACGGTTCCGGGCCCGGACCGCCCCCCGGCGCGCGTCCACCATGGTCGCGCGCCGGCCGGGCCGGTCAGGTCGTCGCCGGTCGGGCCTGGTGCGCCTCCAGGGTCGCGACGCCCGCGCACACCACGCCCCAGCCGGCGGCCGCCCACAGGAACGCCGCCGTGGGCACGTGCCCGCCCAGCCAGCCGAGCTGCACCGTGGCCGCCGCGAGGGCGATCCGCGCGATCCGGCCCAGGGGACCGGCGCCCATGCCGAACGCCCGGGTGACGGCCAGGTAGCCGGACATGCCGCCGGACACCAGCCAGTACGCGCCGGTCGGGGGGTGCCCGGCCAGCAGCAGGCGCACGCCGGCCGCGACGGTGATCACCGCGAACGCCGGGAACATGTGTCCGCTGACGAACACCACCCGGGCGACCAGCTGCGAGCCGCCGGACACCTCCAGCATCCGGCGGTTCATGTCGGCGGCCGCGTCGAAGTACTGCCACCACATCGCGCCGGCCAGCACGATCGCCGCGGTCAGGGGCAGCCACGGCAGGTGGCCGTGCCCGCCGTCGATCGCGCCGAGCCCGGCGGACGCGACCACCTCGCCGAGCAGGATGATCACGAACAGGCCGAACCGCTCGGAGAAGTGGTGCGCGTCGATCGCCTGGCCGGGCGCGGTCGGTCGCAGGGCGCCGAGGTCGAGGTCCTCGCGCCGGGTCCGGTGCCGCTCCGGTGGCCGGTCGGTGTACGAGAACCGCGCCTCGACGCTGATCATGACCCCGCACAGGACGTACGACCACGGCGAGGGCAGGAACGCGGCGGTCGCGAACCCGGCGGCCGACACCAGGTAGCCCACGGCCGGGCGCGCGGCGGGCCGGCCCGCGATCACGGCGTGCGCGACGCCGAGCACCAGGCGGGCCCCGGCGAGGCTGAGCACGAACGCCGCGGGGTGGCCCTCGGCGGCCACGTGGAAGGACACGGCGGCCAGCCCGCACGGCACCGTACCGGCCAGGATCACCAGCCGGCTGGACAGCGCCGTCTCCGCCCCGTGCCGGTTGTACAGCAGCGCGAAGCCGGTCCACGTCCACCACAGGAACACGAACAGCCCGAACGCGCCCCACAGGTCGCCCCAGTCCGGCTCCGCGCCGATCGCGTGCGCCACCTGGGCGACGGCCAGGACGAAGATCAGGTCGAAGTACAGCTCGACCCAGGAGACCCGCTTGCTCTCACCCGTACCCACGAAGTGATCTTGCCATGGGTCTCCCGCCCCGGCGCGCGGCTACACGCTCGGGCTGAGGAACGCGCCGCCGGCCGCGTCGAGCAGGTGGCCGGTCACCCAGCCGGACTCGGCCGACGCCAGGAACCCGACGATGTTCGCCACGCCGGTCCGTCCGACCCGGGGCGCGTGGCCCGGGGCGACGGTGTTCAGCGTGATGCCGCGCGCGCCGAGCACGTCGGCCAGGTCCGGCACCGCGAGCCGGTCGGCGGAGACGTCGATGACCCGGCCGCCGTCCCGGAGCAGGGGCACGGCCCGCTGGATGATCCGGTACGCCGCCCGCGCGCCGCCCCCGGCCGCCGCGTTCACCAGGATGTCCAGCCGCGCCTCCCCGGTGCGCGCCCGCAGCCCGGCCTCCAGCGGGGCGAACAGCGCCTCCACCCCGCCGGGCGCGTCGACCGCGAACGCCGACCCGCCGGACTCCGCGACCAGCGCGACCGTCTCCAGCGCCGCCGCCGCGTCCCCGCCGTGGTGCACCGCGACCAGCGCGCCGTCGGACGCCAACCGCCGCGCGACGGCCCGGCCCACGCCCCGCCCACCACCGGTGACCAGGGCCGTGCGGCCCACCAGTTCCCTCATGCAGTCTCCTCGTCCGTGCGCGGCCCAGGGCGCCGCCGGGGCTGGCCGTCACCGGAAGGCCGTGCGAGCACGGTACGTGCCGCCGCTTGCCGTTTTCTTGCAACGCTCTACTCGCCCGCCGGGCCGGACCCGCACGGGACACCGGCCCGGGTCGCCCGGCCTCCGGTCTCACGCCGTCCGCCGGCCCCCGGTCCGTCGGGCCGGGCCGTCCGCCGGGTTCAGGGGCGGCGGGTGATGTGGACGGCCTGCTCCTCGTTGGGGCGGCCGTCGTTCGGCGGCTCCCAGGCCGTCTCCGGCTCCTCCCGGGCCAGCCGCCGGTCCAGGGACTCGCCGCGCCGGGACTCGCGCACCGTGGTGCCGTACTCGTCCAGGCCGATCGGGGAGTCGCCCGCCACGGCGGGGCGCCCGGGTTCGTCGGGTACCGGCCGGGGATCGTCGTCGTCGGCGTACTCGGGGATGCCCGCGCTCGCCGGGGACGCGCCCGGATCCTGGCCGGGGACCCCCGCCCGGTACAGGCCGCGCCGCCGGGCCTCGTCGGCCAGCTCCGCCGTGCGCCGCTGGTGGGTGGCCACGGCCGCGTCCGGGCGGTTGCCGAGGGCGTCGTGCCGGGTCCGGTCGAGGCTCGCGAGCTCCCGCTCCACCGCGTCGTCGGGAAGGGACGCGGCGGGTACGCCCTGGGCCGGGTCCTCGAGATGGTCTGCCATGTCCTGCGACTACCCCCGCGCGCCCGGGGTCAAACGCGCACGGCACGCCGCCGCCCGCCGGTCGGCACGGGGTCGGCCGGGCGCCGGACCTGCCCCGGCGGTTCCGGGGCGCGCGCGGGGTCAGTGCCGGGCGTCCGCCGCGCTCGCGCAGGTCACGCAGTGCGTGGCGGCGGGGAAGGCCAGCAGCCGGTCGGGCGGGATCGGCGCGCCGCAGCGTTCGCACAGCCCGTACCCGCCCGCGTCGAGCCGGTCGAGGGCCTCGTTGACCTGCGCCATCCGCTGCCGGGCGGTGTCCACCAGCGCCAGGTCCTGCTCACGCTCCTGGGCCTTGAGGCCCCGGTCGCCCTCGTCGTCGCCGGACACGTCGGCCAGCCGGTGCCGTTGCCGTTCCGCCGCCTCGCGCACGGCGGTGCGGTACGCCGCCGACAGCTCGCCGTGCCGGGCCAGCAGTCCAGCCCTCAGCTCGGCGGTTCTGGTGTTCCGCAGCTTCGTCCGGTCCATCCTCGTCTCCCCCTGTCCGGTTCGCTGCCACATACCCGTCGACCGCCGGCCCAAACGGCCGGCGGT
>NZ_JAQZSH010000056.1:0-79091 GCF_053902585.1 Longispora urticae | reverse complement strand
ACCCGTTCGCCGCTCGAGTACCCCGAAGGGCCTTTCCGCTCGACTTGCATGTGTTAAGCACGCCGCCAGCGTTCGTCCTGAGCCAGGATCAAACTCTCCAATAAGGTTTGTTCAAACCCTGGCAAGGAACATAGCTGGCAAAAAAGATCTTTGCCGCTGTTGTCCATTACCAAAGGAATCCACATCTCCAGCCTAAACTGGGACGGGGTAAATCATAATTGGCACTAACTTTCCGACACCCTGTTGAGTTCTCAAAGAACAAACACACACCGTCTGACCGCTCTTTCGAGCCGATCTTCTGGGGTTTCCCTAACCTACCAGATCGGTTTCGCGGATCTTCACCAGGGCTTCACCCGGGCGGCCGCACCGCTCTGCCTTGCTCGCTGTACTCTACCCGGTCGGTTTCTGCGGTTCGCACCGCCCCCCACCCGAGCTGCCCGGTCCCGTTGCGCCCCGGTTGGTTCTTTCTTTCCGGTTTGCCCCGTTCCTCGCTGGCAGAGAGAAATTTACGCGACCGTTCACCCCTGGGTCAAATCGGGGGTCCCGAAACGCTCTGACCTGCGAAAAGGGCCCGAGACAGCGCCTCGGGCCCCTCGTACCCCTAGAGGTATTCGACTCCGGCGATCGTCTTCTTGCCGCGGCGGAGGACCAGGAACCTGCCGTGCAGCCTCCGGTCGGCCGGGACGGGGGCGTCGGCGTCGGTCACCCGTTCGTTGTTGATGTACGCGCCGCCCTCGGTCACGGCCCGGCGCGCCTCCCCCAGGCTCGCGCACAGCCCGGACTCCCTGAACAGGACCGCCACCGACAGCGTGGGGTCGGTGACCTGGGCCAGGCCGGCCTCGGCGAGCGCCGCCCGCATCGTGGTCGGGGCCAGCTCCTCCAGGGCGCCGCGCCCGAACAGGGCCTGGCTGGCCGCGATGGCCTGCTCGGTCTCCGTCTTGCCGTGCACGAGCGTGGTCACCTCGCCGGCCAGCCGCTTCTGGGCGGCCCGCGCGAACGGCTTCTCCGCGGTCTCCGTCTCCAGCTCCTCCAGCTCCTCGCGGTCGAGGAACGTGAAGACCTTGAGCAGGTTGACCACGTCGGCGTCGCCCTGGTTGATCCAGAACTGGTAGAAGGCGTACGGGGACATCAGCTCGGGGTCGAGCCAGATGGTGCCGCCCTCGGTCTTGCCGTACTTGGTGCCGTCCGCCTTGGTGATCAGCGGCGTGGCCAGCAGGTGGACGGACTCGCCCGTGACCCGGCGGATCAGGTCGCTGCCCGCCGTCAGGTTGCCCCACTGGTCGCTGCCGCCGGTCTGGAGCCGGCAGCCGTACCGCTGGAAGAGTTCGAGGTAGTCCATGCCCTGGAGGATCTGGTAGCTGAACTCGGTGAAGCTGATCCCCTCCTCCGACCTCAGCCGGGTGGCCACCGCGTCCTTGGTGATCATCTTGTTGACGCGGAAGTGCTTGCCGATGTCGCGGAGGAAGTCCAGGGTCGACAGGCCGGCGGTCCAGTCGAGGTTGTTGACCATCCGCGCGCCGTACTCGCCGTCGAAGTCGAGGAACGGCTCGATCTGGGCGCGGATCCGCTCCACCCACTCGTGGACGAGCTCCTTGGAGTTCAGCGTGCGCTCCGCGGACTCCTTCGGGTCGCCGATCAGGCCGGTCGAACCGCCGACCAGGGCCAGCGGCCGGTGGCCGGCGAGCTGGAGCCGGCGGAGCACGAGGATCTGGACCAGGTTGCCCATGTGCAGGCTCGGGGCCGTCGGGTCGAACCCGCAGTAATAGGTCATCGGTCCCTTCGCCAGCTCAGCCTTCAACGCGTCCGCGTCGGTCGACTGATGGATGAGGCCCCGCCACTGCAGTTCGTCGAGAACACTGGTCATGCCAGAGATTGTCCCCTACGGGGCACTCGGTTTTCCGACCCGGCTCCCTCGTTGGGAAGTCGGGGTGCCCGTCCCTCGGAGGGAGTACCCGGGTGTCGTCCCACGGCCCGATTCGGTAACCCCGCGTCTTCGGCAGACTCATCGGGGAAATGCCTCAGATTCGCCGAAGGAGTGGGATATGAGACTTCGAAGAACAGCCGCCGTGGTACTGGTGGCGGCCGTCGTCCTGGCGGTGCCCGTCGCGGCCGACGCGGCCGACGCGCGCCCGGCCCGGCTGAAGGCGGCCCTCGACGCGGTGGTGGCGGCCGGCGCGCCGAGCGCGCAGCTGGAGTTCAAGGACGGCCGGTACACCGAGCGGGACGCGAGCGGGGTGGCCGAGCTGGGCCGCAACCGGCCCGCGCCGGAGAACGGCAGGTTCCGGGTCGGCAGCGTGACGAAGACGTTCATCTCGACGGTGGTGCTCCAGCTGGTCGGCGAGAAGAAGGTGCGGCTCGAGGACACGGTGGAGCGGTGGCTGCCGGGGCGGGTGCCGAACGGGGACCACATCACGGTGCGCCAGCTGCTGAACCACACCAGCGGGCTCTACAACTACACCGACGACATCATGTCGGTCGAGGACGTGGTGCGCGACCGGTACAAGTCGTGGACGCCCGACGAGATCGTGGCCACGGCCGTGGCGCACCCGCCGCTGTTCCCGCCGGGGACGTCGTGGTCGTACTCGAACACGAACTACATCCTGGCCGGGCAGATCATCGAGAGGGCGACCGGGCGGTCGTACGCGTCGGAGGTGCAGCGGCGCATCATCGGGCCGGTCGGCCTGCGCGACACCTCGGTGCCGGGGAACCTGCCGTTCATCGTGGGGCCGCACGCGCACGGCTACCTCGAGGTCTCCGGGCAGCCGCTGGACATCACGGTGTTCAACCCGTCGATCGGGGGCGCGGCCGGTGA
Source organism: Longispora urticae (assembly GCF_053902585.1). NCBI lineage: Bacteria > Bacillati > Actinomycetota > Actinomycetes > Micromonosporales > Micromonosporaceae > Longispora > Longispora urticae. Next base: position 76,279 of record NZ_JAQZSH010000056.1, on the reverse strand, counting down.
GATCGTGTCCACCCCGACGGACCTGAACAGGTTCTACGCGGCGGTGCTGTCCGGGCGGCTCCTGAAGCCCGCGCTGCTCGCGGAGTTGAAGACGCCCGCGATGGCCGGGGTGCCGTACGGGCTCGGGATCTACCAGCAGGACCTGCCGTGCGGCATCTCGGTGTGGGGGCACACGGGCGGCATCCCCGGGTACAGCACGTACTCGTTCCAGACCGAGGACTCGTCGAAGCGGCTGACGCTGTCGGAGACCGTGTACAAGGCGGACACCACGCCGGCGGTCGAGCAGCTGCTGGTCACGGCGTTCTGCCCGGCGGGCACCACCGGGAGCGCGAAGGTGCGCTCCTTCAAGTAGGACGAAGGAGGGCCCGTCCCCGGTGGGGGCGGGCCCTTTTCCGTGTGCGCCGCGAACGCGGGGGCCGGGAACCCGGGTCAGGCGCGTCGCGACCCGGGCGCGCCGGCCGGCAGACGACGCGGGGTCCTCGTACCCACATGGTGGTTTTCAGGCGGGGGTGGCGACCGGGAGGCCGGCGAGGAAGGCGGTGACCACGCCGTCGAGGCCGGCCTGGGCCGTGTCCGCGAGCGCGATCGAGCCGTCCGGCGCGGTGCCGATCAGGGTGTCGAGCAGGAAGTAGCCGGGGACGACGTGCGCGGCGCCCATCGAGGTGAGCACGGGCCGCAGGGCGTAGTCGATGGCGAGCACGTGGGCGACGCTGCCGCCGGTGGCCAGGGGCAGGACGGTCTTGCCCGCGAGCGCGTACTGCGGCAGCAGGTCGAGGAGCGCCTTGAGCACCCCGCTGTAGGCGGCCTTGTACACCGGGGTCGCGATGATGATCCCGTCGGCGGCGGCGACGGCCTCCCCGACGGCGAGGATCGCGGGGTGGCGCACGTCCGCGCTGATCAGCGCCTCGGCGGGCAGGTCGCGGACGCCGAGGATGGTGACCTCGTGCCGGCCGGTGTCGGTGAGCCGGGCGGCGAGGTGGTCGAGGACCCGGGCGGTGCGGGAGGTCGGGGACGGTGAACCGGAGATGGCGAGGATGCCGGGCATGAGGGGACTCCAGGGTGGCGGGGGCGAACGGGACGACTCAGACGCGCGTCGTCGCCGGACAGCCGCTGCTGCACACCCGAAGGAGGTCGATGTGGCGGCGCCGCACGAGGGTTCGACTCCGGTTCATGGGTGGAACGTAGCGGGCCGCCGGGGCCGTGTCCAGATTCCCGTGGGACCTGTCACATCGTTAGCCTATGAAACTAATCGGAATAGTAGGAAAACCAGTTCAGAGCCCTTTCCGGGTACCGGTACCGCGCGTTTTCAGCGGCGGCGGGCGCGGTACGGGCTGACGCTCGGGGCGTCGGCGAGCCAGTAGCGCCACGGGGTGTCCTCGCCACCGGCCACGCCGACCCGGGGGCCGGCCGCGATCAGGGCCGGAGGGACCGGCGTCGGCGGCGGGGTGAGGAGCAGCGGGCCGGTGCCGTCGAGGAGGTTCGTACCGTTGGCGGCCGCGTCGACGCCGAGAGCGGTGGTGAGGCGGGCCGGGCCCCGGGCCAGGTCACGGTCCCTGACCGGGCTCTTCCGGCGGGCCCGGGCGGCGTCGGCGCCGGACAGCACCTCCCCCGCGCGGAGCAGGACCGCCTGGGCGCGGCCCTCGGGGCCGGTGACGACGTTGAGGCACCAGTGCATGCCGTAGACGAAGTAGACGTAGGCGTGGCCGGGCGGGCCGAACATGACGGCGTTGCGCGGGGTACGGCCCCGGTGCGCGTGGGAGGCGGGGTCCTCACCGACGCCCGCGTACCCCTCGACCTCCGTCAGGCGGACCGTCACCCCGCCGCCGGTCAGCTCCCAGCCCAGCAGCGCCCGGGCGACCTCCTCGACCGGGCCGGCCGGCAGCGCCACGTCGTCCACCCCCACAGGAAACCACTCCCGCAGCTGGTCCGGCATGTCCCCTGTGACATGCTGAACCTCTCATCAGATCGAACACGCGGGGACGAACGGATGGCGACACGCCGACAGGCCGCCGGTCCGGGCCGAGGCCACACAGGGACCAAAGGGTCACCGGCCACCAGAGCGACACCGCCTCCCGTATCCCGCACCGCGACCCGGATCGAGCTGCTGTACCTCGCGGGCCTCGACGAGGTCGTGCGCGACGAGGTGGCCGAGCGGGTACCGGCGGCGCGCAACCTCCGCCCGGTCCCCGGCCGGGACGACTCGATCACGTTCGACCTCACCGGCCAGCTGAAGCCGCTGCTCACCCTGCGGACCGCCGTGGCGCCGTTCCAGGTCCTCTCCTTCCCCGTGCCGGGCCCGGTCGGCCTGCTGCGCCCGGAGCACTTCCGGCTGATCGTCGACACCGTGCGCAAGATCGTCCGGCTGAACGAGAAGCCCCCGACCTCCTTCCGGATCGACGCCGCCGGCAGCGACTCCACGGTGTTCGCCGACCTCGTCGCCCAGCTGGCCTCGGCCACCCGGCTGTCGTACGACGCGGCGGAGGGCGCACTGCTGCTCCGGTTCCGCCGGGCCGTCGAGGGCCAGGGCTGGGAGGTGCTGATCCGGGTGTCCACGCTGCCCCTGTCGGCCCGCGCCTGGCGGGTCCGCGACTACGTCGCCGCGGTGAACGCGACCGTCGCGGCGGCGATGATCCGACTGACCGCGCCGAAGCCCACCGACCGGTACGCGAATCTCATGTGCGGCTCCGGCACCCTGCTCGTGGAGCGGGTGTTCGCCGGGCCGGTCCGGAAGATCACCGGTGTCGACACCAGCGCCGAGGGGCTGGACGCGACCCGGGACAACCTGGCCGCCGCCGGGATCAAGGACCGGGTGCGGCTCGTGCACGGCGACATCGCCGACGAGGAGTGGACCACCTCGGGCCCCTTCGACGTCCTGACGGCCGACCCGCCGTGGGGCGACAAGATCGGTCGGCACGAGGACAACGAGGCCCTGCACACCCTGCTGCTCGAACGCAGCCACGCCGCCGCCGCGCCCGGCGCGCGCCTCGTGGTCCTCACCCACGAGATCAGGATCATGGAACGCTGCCTCAAGAAGGCGGAGAACCTGTGGCGCCTGGAAGGAGAGACGAGGGTCTTCCAGAAGGGCCACCACCCCCGTATCTATCTGCTGACCAAGGTCGGACCCGGGTAATGGAGCACACACAGATGACCGACGAAGGCGTGATCGTGTCCGTCGCGGAGGACTCGTTCCCGTTCGCGGTCGCCGAGTTCGAGGGCGCGTTCGGCGCGTCCGTGCGGGTCCGGCGATGGGGCCCCGACGTGGGCGTCCTCACCGGCGACGGGATCACCCTCGCCGAGGTCGCCCGCCGGTGCCTGGCCACGCCGCTGCTGTTCCCCCGGCACCTGACCGCCGTGGCCGCGCAGCTGTCGGCCGCCGAGTCCAAGGACGTCGCCAACATCGGCCGGGCCGCGCTGGCCGCCGTCGAGGACGCCGGCTGGGGGCCCAGGTTCGCCGTCCAGTCGTGGGCGAGCGGGACGGCCCAGTTCGGGTACAACTCCGCGGAGGCGTTCCGGAACATCGCCGAAGTGCTCCGCGACGAGGGCTACGAGGTGGGCCGGGCCGGCGAGGAACACGTCCTGTCGTGCTGCGTCACGCCCAACGGCGTCCTCCTCGGGCTCGGCGACGCCCGGCACAGCCTCAGCGACTGGCCCGGGGGCCGGGTCCGCCTGGCCCGCGACGAGGCACAGATCTCCCGCGCGGAGTTCAAACTCGAGGAACTCTTCCACGTCTTCCCGATCGACCTGCCGACCCGGGGCCGCGCGATCGACTACGGCGCCGCCCCCGGCGGTTGGACCCGGGTGCTCCGGGCGCAGGGGATGGACGTCTGGGCGATCGACCCCGGCGATCTCGACCCCCGGCTGCTGGCCGACCGGGGCGTGCACCACCTGCGGACCACCGCGGGCGAGTTCCTCCGGTCCAACCGGTCGGAGTTCGACCTCGTCGTGAACGACATGCGGATGGACCCCACCCTCAGCTGCCAGCTCATGAACGACACCGCGCGCCACCTGCGGCCCGGCGGGCTGGCAATCATCACGCTGAAGACCGGCACGAGGCGGGTACTCGACACCATCGACAACTGCCTGCGGCTGCTGGGGCGCGAGTACGAGCTGCTGCACGCGCGGCAGTTGCACCACAACCGGCACGAGGTGACGGTGGTCGTCCGGCGTCGGTAGTCGGACCGGAATCGGTTCGGGGCCGGACCGGCGGGGCAGGGTCGGGGCGGCGGGGGCGCGGCCGGGCCGGGAGTCGCGCTCGGGCCCGGAGTCGTGCTCGGTGCGGCGGGGGTTTGCGGGTTACGCCGACGCGGGCCCGGTCGTGGTGGGTCCGGCGTCGCGGGCCAGCGACCTGTCGGCGTCGGTGACCGCCCAGAGAGGCTCCCCCGGGTACCCGGCGGCCTGCCGTCGGGCCAGGTGGCCGGCCAGCGCGCCCCGCCAGTCGTACCCGTCCGGCCACAGCGCCCGGACCTGGGAGGCGTAGTGACCGACCGCCGCCAGCTTGCGGTCGACGGCGCCGGGCCCGATCCGCGCCGAGGGCACCGGAACCTGGGCCCGGGACGGTTCCCGGTCCAGCGCGTACGGGAGGTCCTCCCACAACAGGAGTTCCGTCCCCGCGTCGGTGACCACCGCCACGACCGCGTCCCGGACCAGCCGGTGGTCGACGTGGCCGCCCGCCGCCGAACACGTCAGCACCAGATCGGGCCGGACCTCGCCGACGAGCCCGGCGAGGACCCGCCGGAGCTCGGCGCGGAGCCCGGGCTCCGGCGGCCAGGTCGGGTCCACCGCCGCGCCGGGCCCCGCGTAGAGCCACCGGCCGTCGAGGTCGCGGTAGATCGCGTCGACGAACCCCAGGTGGTGGGGGCGGGCGTCCAGGACGGCCAGCGCCCGGACGTCCTCGCGCCGCCGCGCCCCGACCGCGTCGGCGCCCAGCCCGGCGTGCGCGTGGAACGCCCGGCCCGCGTCGGACAGAACGGGCGGCGGGTCGCCGGCGAACACCGTGCAGACGACGACGGTGCCGCCCGCCCCCGCCCACCCGGCCAGCGTCGCGCCGACCGAGAGCACGGCGTCGTCGAGGTGCGGCGACACCGCCAGGACTGTCCGACCTGGTCCGGGCATGCTGGTCTCCCCTGATCGCGGTGGTACCGGTGGTCGTGCGGTGGTTCAGACGGCCAGGGTGCCCACGGGCCGCTGGCAGGTGTGGGAGCGGACCTTCCGGATCGCGCGGACCATCATGTGGTTGACGGCCAGGTGCAGGTCCTCGCTCAGCCCGTAGTCGCTGTCGCCCACCACGAGGGCGCGGTCGCTGAGCTCGCGGAGCGGCCCGGGTCTGCCCAGCAGGGACACGACCCGCAGCCCCGCCTGCCGCGCGGTCCTGGCCGCCTCGAGCAGATTCGGCGAGGCCCCGCTCACCGTGACCGCGACGAACACGTCCCCCGCCCGGCCCGCGGCGGGGATCTGCCGGGCGAACACCTGGTCGTACGACACGTCGTTGGCGATCGCCGTCAGCGCCGGCACGTTGTCGGCCAGGTTGACGGCGTGCCCCGGAACCGCCGCCGCCGCGACGGCCGCCGCGTTGAGGTCACCGCACATGTGCGCGGCGGTCGACGAACTGCCGCCGTTGCCGGCCACCAGTACCCGTCCGCCGGTCTCCATCGCGGTGACGACCTCCAGAACGACCCCGGCGAGGTCGGCGTGGTCGATCAGGTCCAGGCTGGCGCGCAGATCCCGCACGTAGTCAGCCGTGATGAGTGCGACGTCCGCCCGCTGACGACCCCGCGGGTCCGCCTGGCGCGTCAAGAGAGTCGAGCTGTCTGTTCCTGGCATGGTGCATCAGCCTTTCGCCTAGCCGGCCCCGTGTATTCCCTGGCTCGGACGCATTTCCCTAACTTCGTTGTCCTCCGCTGTCCGGGACAGCGGGGAAGTACCGTTCCCGCGATAATGGAGAGCGCTTTTCGCGCACACCTCTCCGTCGTTCCCCCCTGCTTCCCCAAGGTGTCCCACCATGGCCATCATCAGTTTCGAATCCGAACACCCCGGGCGGACGCATGGACGTCCGGCGATCTTCCTGGACCGGGACGGCGTTCTCGTGGAGAACTGCGACGCGTACACGCGCCGTCCCGAGGACGTGGTCCTGCTGCCCGGCGCGGCGGCCGCCGTGCGCCGGATCGCCGACCTCGGCCACGTGCCGGTCATCGTGTCCAACCAGGCCGTGGTCGGCAGAGGACTGATCACCGCCGAGCAGGCCCGGTCGGTGCACGCGCACGTCCTCGACCTCCTGGCCGCCGCCGGGGCCCCGGCCCCCGCCGCCAGCTACCTGTGCCCGCACGCCGCCGAGCGGGGCTGCCCCTGCCGCAAACCCCGGCCGGGACTGCTCCACCACGCGGCCCGCCGGCTCGGCGTGGACCTGTCGCGGTCCGTCATGGTCGGCGACGCGCTGACCGACGTGCTCGCGGCGGCGGCGGCCGGCGTGCCCGGCCTGCTGGTGCTGACGGGACGCGGCCGGGCCCAGGCGGCACTGCCCGACAGCGCGCGGATCGTGGGCGACCGGGTCTTCCCCAGCCTGGTCGAGGTCGCCGACCACCTCGGTGCCGCGCCGGACGACGGGTCGGGACCCGCCGCCCGGCGGTGACCTAGAGGTCGAGTGCCGCGAGGATGATGTCCCACCCGGACCGCAGATCCTCCGGGGAGACGTTCAGCGCGGGCATCACCTTGATCACGGAGTCGTTGCGGCCGCAGGTCTCCAGGATCAGCCCGTGGTCGAAGCAGGAGGAACTCACCTTCGCCGCCCGTTCGCCGCCGCCGACGGCCGTCATGTCCAGCCCGAGCAGCATGCCCCGGCCCCGGACCACGATCCCGGGGTGCCGCCGGGACACCTCCGCGCCGAACTCGGCCAGGACCGCCGAGACCGTCTCCAGATGGGCGAGGAACTCGGGCCGTTCCCACTCCTCCAGCACCGTCGCCCCCGCCAACAGGGCGAGCTGGTTGCCCCGGAACGTCCCCGTGTGCTCCCCCGGCTGCCACGCGTCCAACTCCGGTGCGATCAGGACCAGCGACAACGGCAGCCCGCAGCCGCCGATCGACTTCGACACCGTGACCAGGTCGGGCGCGATCCCCGCGTGCGTGAAGCTGAAGAAGTCCCCGGTCCGGCCGCAGCCCGCCTGGATGTCGTCGAAGATCAGGACGATCCCGTGCTCCGCCGTGAACGCGCGCAGATCCCGCAGCCAGCCGGCCGACGCGGGATAGACCCCGCCGTCGACCTGCACAGGCTCGACGATGACCGCGGCGGGCAGTTCGACCCCGCTCGCCGGGTCCGCGACGAGCCGCCGCAGGTAGCCGACCGAGTCGAAGGGTCCGGCCGGGCCGTCCTCGTACGGGACGAACATGACGTCCTGCCCCGTGACCCCGCCCGCGGCCCGGGCCCGCCGGCTGCCGGTCACCGACAGGGACGCCGCCGACATGCCGTGGAAGGCCCCGGTGAACGACACGACCGTCCGCCGGCCGGTCACCCGGCGCGCGAGCTTCAGCGCGGCCTCCACCGCGTCCGTACCCGTCGGTCCGGTGAACTGCACGACGTAGGACAGGCCCCGCGGCTGGAGCACGATCCGCTGCAGGCGCTCGATGAACTCACGCTTCGCCACGGTGTACATGTCGAGCCCGTGCAGGATGCCGTCGTTCTCGATGTACTCGACCAGGCGGCGTTTCACGGCCTCCGGACTGTGGCCGTAGTTGAGCGCCCCGGCGCCGCAGAAGAAGTCCAGATACCTGTTCCCGAGCTCGTCGTGCAACCACGAACCCTTGCCGCGGCTGAACACCGTGGGGAACTTCCGCGAGTAGAGCCGCACCTGCGACTCGTGCGTCTCGAAAACTGTCGTGTCGGAGAAAGCGGGTACCGCCATCGTGTCCTGTCCTTCGGTGCCGGCGGCCAGTCTCCCGTGGTCGATCTTCCCGTTGGGGTTCAGGGGAAGCTCGTCGACGTGGGTGAACCGGCCGGGAATCATGTATTCGGGCAGCCGCAGCCGCAGCGCGGAGCGCAGGTCGTCCGCCGCGAGGCGGGGACCGGTGTGGTAGGCGTGCAGGGCGTCGGCCACGACCAGGACCACCACGTCCTGCACGGCGGTTTCGGCGCGCAACGCGCACTCGATCTCGCCGAGTTCGATCCGGTAGCCGCGCACCTTGACCTGCCGGTCCAGCCGGCCGTGGTGCACGAGCACGCCGGCCTCCCTGCGGACCCGGTCACCGGTGCGGTACCAGTGCTCCGGCGTCACCGGCTCCCCGGCGACCAGCGGCCGGGACCGCACGCCGTCGAACGTGAGGAACGCGCCCACGTCGCTGGCCGGGTCCAGGTAGCCGGGGAAGCGCTGCGCGCCGCGGACGCACAGTTCGCCGTCGCCGGCGCGGGCGCCCGTCCCGTCGAGGACCAGGTACTCCAGGTGCGGGTACACCTCGCCGATCGGCACCGTGCCGTTGCTCGTGACCGGCCAGTCCCCGACCTCGGCCGGCAGCCGGTACTCGGCGCACGCCACCGTGAGTTCGGTGGGACCGTAGACGTTCTCGATGACGCCGCCGGGTGCCGCCACCCGCCACGCCTCGGCCTGTTCCCGGGTCAACTGTTCCCCGATGAACTGGCTCCACCGCAGGTCCGGCATCGCCCCGGGCGTGAGCATCCGGAACCGGCGGGCCATGGAGACGACCGACGGCACCGAGAACCAGTGCGTGATCCGCCGGTCGCGCACGTAGTCGACCGGCATCAGCTGCTGCGCCCGGCTGGGCACGACCACGGTCGCCCCGGTCGTCCACGCCGCGAACAGGTCGAACACCGACGGGTCGAAGGTCAGCTCGAAGGTGTGCGACAGGCGGCAGCCGGGGCCGACCGCGTACCGGGCGACGGCGTGTTCGATGTACGCCACCGCGTTGCCGTGGCTGACCGGGACGCCCTTGGGCCTGCCGGTCGATCCTGAGGTGAACAGGATGTAGGCCAGGTCGTCGGGTCCGGCCGGCGCGGGGTCGGCGGCACCGGCCGACTCCGGACCGGCGGCACCGACCGGCTCCGGACCGGCGGTTCCGCCGACGGGCCCGCCGGCAGGGTGCCCGCCCGCTGACCCGGCCCCGCCGGCTGACCCCGCGAGGACGACGACCTCGGCCCCCGCCCCGGTCAGCACCTCCCGCGTCGCCGGGTCGACGGAGTCGTCGCACAGCACCGCGTCGAGGGCACCGTCGCAGACGATGGCGGCCAGCCGGGCCTCCGGTACGCCGGCGCCCATCGGCACCACGGCCGCACCCCGGCGCAGGATGCCCAGGTACCCGGCGTAGGTGGCCGGGTTCCGCCCCGCGCACAGGCCGATCCGACGGGCCCGGGCGGGCAGCGTCGCGGCGACGGAGCCGGCCGCCGCCCACAGGTCCCGGTAGCTGAGGGACTCGCCGTCGCACTCGACGGCCGGGGCGTCCGGGGTGCGGGCGACGGTGGCCCGTACCCCGCTGAGCAGGTCAGTCATCGCCCGACCCCTTCCCCAGCGGGCCGGGGTCGGCGATGCCGGCCAGTACCGCCCGGAGCCAGGGGTCCCGGTCCAGCCCGTCCTCGGCGAACAGCTCCGCCACGCCCGACAGCACCCCGCCGAGCGCCCGCCGCATCTCCCCCGCGTCGCGGGCCCGCAGGACCAGGGACGCCGTCCGGAAGTCCGACACCGATCGCGCGTCCCCCGCGAGGGCGACCGCGTCGACGGCCTCCACGCCGGGGAGTGCGCGCAGGGCCGGACGCGTCACGCCCGAGCGGACGGTCCCGGCCCGGTCCGGGAACGGCACGGACAGCACCGAGACGATGTCGGTCGTCCAGTCCGCGCTGAGGTCCGGGGTGCCGCCCAGCGCGAGGACCAGCGCGGCCCGGACCAGGTTCGGCCCGCCGACCATGTCGAGCAGGCGCTGCACCTCGCCGCCGAGCCGGCCGTTGACCTCGATGACGTCGACGTCGGTGTCGGTGACCCGCAGTTCGGTGTGGGTCACGCGCGAACGCACGCCGAGCGCGTCGAGGGCGGCTCCGGTCCGGTCGAGCACCGCCCGCAGCCGGTCCGGGGGCAGCTGGCTGGGCAGGAAGTCGCCGGTCTCGCGGACCGCGTTGCGCCGGGCCGGGCCCGACGCGGCGACCGTGGACAGCGGCGGCTTGTCGAGCACCGCGACGTGGCACCGGGTCGCCCCGTCGCTGACGGTCTCGACCGAGACGTAGTCGGCCAGCCAGGGCAGGCCGGACGGGTGCGCTCCCCGGGCGATGAACTGCTCGAACACGAGGCCGTGCCAGTTCTCCCGATGTTCCGCCTCCTCCGCGACGGCGGACGCATCGGGGAGGAGGGCCAGGTCCGTGCCGGCCACGCTCCGTCGTGGTTTGAGGACCGCCGGCAGGCCGACGTCGCCGACCGCCCGGTGGAACTCCTCCCGGCTGTCGACGGGGACCGCCCGGAGGGCCGACACGCCGTGGCGGAGGAAGGTCCGCCGCTGGGTGAGCTTGTCCCACGCGCCGTCCACCCCGCCCGCTCCGGGGAGCCCGAGCGACCGGTGGACCCGGTCGACCGTCTCGAGTTCCCCGTCGTGGAAGGTCGTGCAGCCGTCGAGGCCGAGTCCGACGATCTCCTCGGTGGTCCGCTCGTCCCCGACGATCTCGACCCGGGCGAGTGCCCTGGTCATCGCGACCAGGGCCGGCGCGCTGTCGGCGACGCCCCGCCGGAAGATCACCACCGGTTCGCAGACGCCCCGGGCGGCCGTCACGATGTCGCGGACGGTGGCGGCGGCCCAGGGGCCGTGCACCACCCCGACCCGGCTGTGTGGTTCCGTCATGGCCGCCTCACCCGGTGTGCCGCGGGAGCCGCGCGACACAGGCGTCGAGCAGGACGGAGAACCGGCCGTCCTGGAACAGGGTGTCCAACGGGAACTCGATGCCCAACCGGGCCTCGACGCGTTCCATCAGCGTGATGGCCGACAGCGAGTTGCCGCCGGCGGTGAAGAAGTTGGGGGCCTGGGCCAGGTCCGTGGCCTCCAGGACCTCGCACCATTCGACGGCGACGACGCCCGCCGCCTCCTGCGCAGTGATCATCGGATTCGGGTCTCCAGTCTGGGTGGGTGGGAAAGGGCGACCGCGTCCCTGAGCGCGCACAGGGCGGTCAGGTCGGCGCCGAGGAAGGGCCGGAGCAGCTCCGCCTGTTCCAGGAACGGCGCACCGCGCAGGGTGCCGAACAGCAGGTCGGACAGGAAGATCGCCGTCCCGCCGACGATCGGCTCGTAGTCCAGGACCGCCGCGGCGACCACCGTGACCGCCGGGTGCGCGGCCTCGATCCGGCGGGCCGCGTACGGCGTGGCCAGGGCCGCCCGGACCTGTACGGCCACGCCGGGGCCGACCTGCCGGCGCACCTCGGCGAGGACGGCCAGCACGGTGGTCGCCGACATCAGCACGTCGTCGGCGACCACGACCGTACGGGCGGCCGGGTCGAGCCGTCCGGCTCCCGCCACCAGGTCCACCTCGGACGTCCTGCCGCCCGGGTCGAGCCGGCGACGGGTCATCATCGGCACCACGGCCGCCGGGACCGTCCGGTCGACGTCCCGGGTGAGCAGCGGCGGCCGGGTGCCGACGAGCACCAGCGCGTCGGCGGGCCAGGCGACCGTCCGGCTCCACAGCCGGGCGAGGTCCTGGTACCCGACGTAGGACAGCCGGGCCGGCAGCCCCGCCGCGATGGTCCGGACGACGCCGACGACCAGGTCCTCCAGCGCGCCGTCGGGGTCCTCGCGGAACAGCGGGAGGTCGTTGACGAGATGCAGCCTCATGACCGCACGTGCACCGGGAGCAGGTTGAGCCGGGTGCGTTCCAACCGCGGCTCGAACACGTCCTCGAAGTCGACGTTGCGGTGCTTGTAGCAGCTGAAGCACGCCCGGTACTCGGGGGTCTTCCGCCGCTCCGGCGAGGTGTGCCAGCGCCGGAGGTCCTGCCACGCCGGCCCGTTCCAGATGGACTGGAACGACTCCTTGGTGACGTCCCCCATGCAGGTGAGCGGCATCATCGGGCCGATGAGGTGGTCGCAGTACCCGACGCTGCCGTCGAAGCCGATCGTGGCGTACGCCCACGGGTGCATGCAGAACTCGACATCCTTCTTCACCCCGACGCAGCCGCCGATCGCGGAGCCGGCGTAGAGGTCCACGCCGAGTTCGTCGGCGACCGCCCGGGCCCGCCCGACGGCCTCGTCGACCCTGTCGTCGAGCCCGTCGAGCCCGATCGGGTTGCCCGGTTCGAGCGTCACCTCGCTGAGGGAGATCTGCCGGACGCCGACCTCCGCCGCCCACTCCACCAGTCCGGGCAGCGAGTCGAGGGTGTTGCTCTGCAGGGTGGCCAGCACCCGCAGCGCCTCGACCGACTCGCCGCGCTCGGCCAGCCGGGCCGTCATCCGCTTCGCGTTCCGGGTGATCAGGCCCATCTTGGCCCCCGGCCGGGCCAGCTTCAGGACGGCGGAGTCGGCCGCGTCGAGGGAGATGTCGACCATCGCCCCGTTGTCGACGAGCAGGTCGAACGTCTCGGGCCGGGTCATGGACAGGTTGGACACCACCCGGCAGCGCGCGCCGTAGTGGTCGACCAACCTGATGACGTCGTCGATGTCGGGGGCCAGCAGGCTCTCGCCCCAGCCCCGGATGTCCACCATCTCCGCCGTCGGGAACAGCATCTCGGCCACCGACCGGAAGAGCTGACGATCCAGGACCCTCTCCTGGTACGCGATCGTCTTGGACCGGCACATCGGGCAGCTCAGGTTGCAGCCCTGGGTCAGTTCCACCATCACGTAGCGCGGCATGCTCCGCAGCTCGATGGCCCCGGCCCGGCTCTCCTCCAGGTTGAGGCGCGCGTTGTCAGCGGTCAGTCGGGCGTGGTCCGTATCGGACACTGTGGTCATTTCGTATCCCCCGTGGATGTTCGAGCCGGGTGGAGCGCACCCGGCGGTAGATGTCGAGCTGTCGGCGCAGGAACCTGTCCGGATGGAAGTCCCACACCCGCCGGGCTGCCGCCCGGCCCATCGCCCGGCGGGTGCCGGGGTCACACATCCGGCGCAGCGCGCCCGCCAGGGCCGGCACGTCGCCGACGGGCACGGTGAGCCCGGTCCCGCCGTCGCGGACGAGTTCGGGCAACGCGCCCGCCCGGGACGACACGACGGGCATGCCGGCCGCGTACGCCTCCAGGACGACGAGCCCGAACGCCTCGAACCAGGTCGACGGGCACACGAGCACGTCGGCCCGCCGCATCAGGTCCAGCCGGGCGGTCCCGCGCACCGGGCCGTGGAACACGATCCGCGGGTCGCGGGCCGCGTGCGCGCGGACCGTCCCCTCCAGGACGCCCTCACCGGCGACGTGCAGGCGCACGCCCGGTTCGGTCAGTTCCCCGAACGCCGCCAGCAGCAGTTCGACGCCCTTGTAGTGGTCGAGGCGGCCGATGAAGAGGAAGTCGACCCCGGTGCCGGGCCGGGCGTCGCGCCCGTCGGCCGCCGCGAGGGGGTCGCCCCACTCGAACGGCACCGAGTTGGGTACGACGGTCGCCGGCACGCCGCGGAAGTACCCGTCGTCGAGGTAGTGGTCCAGCATGCCCCTCGACGGCGAGCAGACGTGCTGGACGTGCCGGGACAGCTCGCGGTGCCGCCACCGGAAGGCGTCCACGACCCTCGGCCGGGCGCTGAACAGTTTGTCCGGGCTGTCCTCGCGCTGGTAGGCGTTGAAGTTCCACAGCGAGAACGGCTCGTGCACGGTCTGGACGACGGCCGTCGGATGCCGGCGCAGCACCGCGAGCACCGTGGGGGTGAGCCTGCGCAGCATCTGCACGTGGCACAGCTCGGGCGCGAACGCCCGCACCGCCCGGTGCACCTTGCGGCCGATCACCGGATTCTGGATGGCCAGACTCTGGTTCACCAGGTACGCCGCGTACGGCTCCGACCCGAGCTCCAGCCGGGGCGGCCGGACCCGGAACACGGTGATCCCCCCGTCCGTGCCGACGTCGTCCCGGTCGCCCTGGCACAGGACCGCCACCTCGTGGCCCTCGTCCGCCAGGGACCGCGCCAGGTTCTGGGTGAACGTCTGGGTGCCGCCGACCGTGCCGTCGGCGTAGTTGCCGTTGACCAGCATCACCCGCAGCGGCACGTCCCCGGTCACCGTGGGCCGCCGGGTCCGGGGTCGGGCGGTCCGAACTCGAAGTACGGCGCCACGATCTCGCGGTCGCTGTGCAGGAGCGCCTGGGGCCAGTGCCAGTGCAGCAGCTCCAGGTCGCCGTCGGGGGCGAGGAACGCGTGCTCGCAGCCGGGGGCCAGCATCAGGAGGTCCCCGGGTTCGAGCGTGAACGTCTCACCGGCGAGGGAGACCAGCCCGGACCCGCTCCGGACGTAGGTCGCCTGGCTCATCACCCGGTGCACGACCAGGGGGCGCGGGCTGTCCGGCGTCAGGACCTGGACCGGTTCGCCGAGGTCGGAGAACATGCCCGGGAGCACGGTACCCATCGCGTCATTGATCTTCAGTCTCTGGAACACGTGCTATCCCCTTGTCAGAGTGCCGCAGACGTTGAGCGTCTGCCCGTTGACGGCCCGGCCGGCCCGCAGCCCGAGCCAGTGCACCGCTTCGGCCACCTCGTCGGCCGCCAGGAGCCGGCCCAGCCCGGTGCGGGAGGCCATCCCCTTCTCGTAGTCGGCCGGATCGAGGCCGTGCAGCCGGGAGAGTTCCGCCCGGCCGTCGTGCGCGGAGCCCGTCGCCACCGCCCCGGGGCACACGCAGTTCACCTGGACGCCCTGGTCGGCGTACTCCGCGGCGAGGCTCTGGGTCAGCGCGATCAGACCGGCCTTCGCCGCGCTGTACGCGTGCAGGTAGGCCACCCCGGTCCGCCCCGCCGTCGACGCGACGTTCACGATCGACCCCTCGCCCGCCTCGCGCATGCCGACGAGCACGGTGCTGGCCAGCACCATCGGGGCCACCAGGTTCAGCGTCACGTCGGCGCCCACCCGTGCCGGTTCGAGCTCGTGCCCGGCCCGGGGGAACGCGCCGCCCGCGTTGTTCACCAGCAGGCGCGCCGGCCGGCCCATCGCGGCGAGAACGTCGCGCAGGTCCACCGCCGCCGCCGCCACGTCCGCCGGGTCGGACAGGTCACGGCGGATGAACTCCGCGACCCCGGCGGCCGGACGGGACAGGCCCACGACCACGCACGCGAAGCCGTCGTCGACCAGCCGGCCCAGGACCGCCGCGCCGATCCCCCGCGAGGCGCCGGTGAGCACCGCGACGGGCGTCACGGCGTCTCCCCGACCCAGTCGCGCAGGCACGCCGGGACCTCGTCGGGATGGCACAGCACCTCGACGCCGACGGCGCCCGGGGTGGCGAGGGCGGCCCGCAGGACGGGTTCGACGTCCTCCGGGCGTTCGATCCGGAAGGTCCGCAGGCCCATCGCCGCCATCCAGCTGGCGAAGTCCACCTCGGGGATGTCCGTGCCGATCGGGTCGCCCGCGAAGTCGAGCTGCTGGCCGAGGCGCACCCGGCCGTGGGAGCGGTTGTTGAAGACCACGGCCAGCAGGTCCAGGCCGTGCTCCGCCGCGACGGAGAACTCGCCGCCGCTCATCAGCACCGACCCGTCCCCGGTGACGCACACCGTGCGCCGGCCGGGGCGGGCGAACGCGATGCCGATCGACGCGCCGATCGCCCAGCCCATCGCGCCGATGCCGCAGTTCAGGTGCAGACCACCGGCCCGGGGCGCGGGGTGCAGCGCGATCGTGTCCAGCCAGTGGTTGCCCGCGTCGGGCACCACGACCGCGTCGCTCGGCAGCAGCGAGCTGAGCAGCGCGACGGTGCCGGCCATCGACACGGTGTCCTTGAACGCCAACGGCTGGGCCGCCGTCGCCGCGGCACCCCTGCGCTGGAAGGCCGCGACCAGCTCGCGGGCGGCGTCCCGGTCCGGGGGCGTCCGGTCGGCGAGCACCGACCGGACCGCCGCGACCGCGTCCGCCACGTCGGCGACCAGGGCCAGGTCGGCCCGGCCCCGCAGCGGCAGCTGGTCGGCGTCGAGGTCGACGCGGACGACGGTGGCTTCGGCCAGCAGGTCCGCGACCGGGGCCGTGTAGAAGGTGGACAGGCTCGCGCCGAGCACCAGGACGACGTCGGGCCGGTACTCCCGCAGCGCCGGCACGAGATCCGACCGCTGCCCCGGCCCGAGGTGGCCGAGCCGCCACGGGTGCGCCGCGGGCAGCAGGGACACCGCCTTGGTCGAGGTGACCACGACGGCCCCCAGTTCGGCCGCCAGCCCCGCCACCGCCTCGTGCGCACCGGCCAGCACGGCGCCCCAGCCGGCGAGGATCAGGGGCCGTTCGGCGTCCGCGAGCAGTCCGGCCGCCGTGGCCACCAGGTCGCCCTCCGCTGCGACCTGGCCGCCGCGGCGGACGTCCGGCACCGGGAGCACCCGGGCGGGGCGGACCTCGGGCACCGGGATCTCGGCCTGTTGCAGGTCCACCGGGACGCTCAGGTGCACCGGTCCCGGCCGGCCCGACAACGCCAGGCTGATCGCGGCGTCGATGAGGAACGCCGCGTTGGCCGGGTCGACGATCTCGATGGACTTCTTGGTGATCGGCGCGAAGAGGGCCGCGGGCGACACCGCCCGGTCGAGCACGTACGACTCGAGGAACGCCCCCCGGCCGAACGTGGCCGTGGGAGCCTGCCCCGTGATGACGAGCATCGGGACCGAGTCCCGGTAGGCGCAGGCCACACCGGTGACGCAGTTCGTCATGCCGGGACCGATCGTGGCCAGCACGACGCCCAGTTCACCGGTGACCCGGCTGTGGCCGTCGGCCATGAAGGCCGCGCCGGACTCGTGGCGGGCCAGCACGATGTCCGGTTCCGCCGCGAACGTCTGCCACACCGGCATCACGAAGTAGCCGGGCACACCGAAGGCCCGGGTCACCCCTGCCGCCCGGAGGCGGTCGTGCAGGTAGTCGGCGAGTATCACGTGTTCACCCCATTCCCGCTCGTGGCGAGTTGCGTGCTGATGCCGGCGAACCGGCCGTATCTCTGGATCTCCCGGTACGCGGCGCGGGCCTCGGCCACCAGTTCCCGGACCGGACCGTGGTCCCCGTCGCGCCACCGCCGCTCGCAGTCCTCGGCGCGGGCGAGCAGGAGGTCGACGTCGCGGTCCCGGTAGTCGAGGACGCCGGAGACGGTGTCGGCGACCCCGAGCGGCAGCCGCTGCTCGATGTCCGGGTGCAGGTGGACGAAGTACGTCGCGGTGCGGCCCATCTGGCGCGCGTAGTCGAGGACGAGCGCCGGGTCGAGCCGCTTGTGGTGGTACGCCTTCGCCCGGGTCAGCTCGAAGGCGAGCCCGGCGTCGCCGGCCCGGAGCGCGAACTCCACGTCCTCGTAGCCGTACACGTCGTCGCCGTTCTCGTCGACGAACCCGGGACTGAAGCCCCCGGTGGCGGCGAAACCGGCCCTGCCGACCAGGAACGCGCAGGACACGAACTCGCGGAACCCGAGCGGACCCCGCGACCGCGCCCTCCGGTAGCCCCGGAACACGGCCGCCACGTCCAACAGGTGGGTGGCCAGGGTCCGCGGCTCCCCCGGCGGGAACAGCACGTCGGCCATGACGACCGTGTGCCGCGAGCCGCGGGCCGCCGCCAGGAGGTCACCGACCGCCCCCGGGGACAGCACGATGTCGGAGTCGAGGAACAGCAGCCAGTCCGCGCGGGCCCGTTCGGCGCCCACGTTGCGGGCCAGGCCGGGATTGCCCGTCGACAGGTGGTGGTACCGCAGCGGGAACGGCCAGTCGCCGGCCTCCAGCCACGCCCGGTTGTCGGGCCGCGGGTTGTCGACCACCACCACCTCGAGGTCGCGCACCCGGTCCTGGGCCGCGAGCGAGTCCAACAGCGCGGTCAGCTCCCCCCGCCGCCCGGAGACCGGTACGACCACCGAGACCAGCGGCGTACCGGCCGGAGTCAGTCCCATCCGCGGTTCCCCCTCTCCAGGGTGCTCTGTCCGATGAGGTGCGCCGCGGTCGCGCGCAGGATCGCCGCGGCCTGGTCCATCTCGGCCTCGTCGCCCATCGAGATCCGGATGTGCCGGGGCAGTCCGAGGTCCGCGCAGCCGCGGACCAGCAGGCGCCGGCGGGCCAGCTCGGCCCGGACGACGTCGGCCGGCCACGGCAGCCGCAGCAGGGCGAAGTTCGCGACCGAGGGCTGTGGCGCGGCCCAGGGTTCGGCGCGCAGCCCGTCCCGGAACCGGGTCAGCACCGCCCTGGTCCGATCGCGGACCGCTGTCGTGTGGGCCGGATGGCGCAGGCTCGCCTCGGCGGCGACCAGGGCGAGGCGGTTGACGTTGAACACCACCACGTTCTTCACCCTGCGCAGTTCCGTCGCCGTGGCCGGGCTCGCGACCGCGTAGCCGCACCGCAGCGCCGCGAGTCCGTGGATCTTGGAGAACGTGCGCAGCACCACCACCGGCAGCCCCTCCCGCACGAGCGGCACGGCCGAGGCGGTCTCGTCCCCGTAGGTGAACTCCAGGTACGCCTCGTCGAAGACGACCGTCGCCCCCGCCTCGGCCGCGGCCACCGCCAGCGCCCGGACCTCCCCGGCGGACAGTGCGGAGCCCGTCGGGTTGTGCGGGTTGCAGACATAGACGATCCGCCCGGGCGCCATCGCGGTCGTGATTGTTTCGTGATAGACGCGGAGGTCCGTGGTGAGCGGCACTTCGACGTAATGTGCGCGTGCGGCGGCCACGGCATTGGCGTGTCCGGCGTACGTATTCGCGGTGACGACCGCGCCGATGTCGGAGTCCACCAGTGCGAGCGCGGACAACAACAGGAGTTCGTCGACCCCGTTGCCGAGGACTATCTGGTCCGGATGACAGTCGTGCTTTTCCGCGACCGCCGTGGTGAGGCTCTGTCCCATCGCGTCCGGATACCTGTTCAGGCAACCGAGTTCCCGGGACACCGCCTCTCGGGCGTGCGGACTACAGCCGAAAGTGCTCTCGCTGAAATTCAGGCGCAGCCAACCCTGGTCATGCCGGTAGTGCCCGCCCACCTCGGAAGGTAGGCCGGCTGGTCCCGCGAAACGCGGTAGTCCGGCAAGTGGTGCCCCCAGAGTCTCGGGGGCCGCGGTCACCGATCGGGCCCGACGAGAGCGCTCCGGCGCAGGGTGACGTGATCGACGAATTCCATGTCCGCGCACAATGGCGGCAGCACACCCCCGGCGAACGCCGTCAGGGCATGGTCGGTCGATTCCTGTTTCTCTGGAATGGATTTACTTTTCATACAACTCTCCCAATAGCCAAATTGGCCAGACAGACCCCTGCCAGGGTCCGAAATAACCAACCTTTGCTCTTCGAATAGAAAGAGCCCCCGTGTGTATCCGCCAGAAATCCCATGGCGAGATGCGATCCTAACCACACCCTGTGGCAGCTTTGAAGACTACGTGACCCACATCACATTCATGGCCGGTCCAGCACCGCCCACATCGGAGAGACGCGCGCGCCGCGCAACCGCTTGGGCACCGTGGCCTCGGTTCCCAGCTCGAAATGGCGGACCCCGGTGCCGAGGGCGGCGCGGATCGGCGCGTACAGGATGGCCTCGAGGTACGCCTCGTGCCGGACCGCCGCGTCGTCGCGCAGGCCCACCTCGTGCGCCTCCATCCGGTCGCCCGAACGGCACACGAAACACACCCCGACCAGCACGTCGTCGGCGTCGCGGACGACGTAGGCCAGGTACTCGCCGATCCCGGCGGCCCGCCACTGCCGGAGCCGGAGCAGCGCCAGCCGCGCGTGGTCGGCGATCCCGTGCCGGCGCTTGACCTCGGCCACCAGGGGCGCCGCCGCGTCGAAGAGGTCGGCCGCGGGCTCCTCCGCCACCCGCAGCCCGGCCTCCCGGAAGGCGCGCCAGTCACGACGGATCTTGTTCCGGCGCGGACCGGGCAGCGAGGCCAGGTACTCGTCCATCGTCGAGAACGGCAGGTGCAGCGTCGCGGCCTCCCCCACCGACACCCGCGCCGCCCGGCCACCGGCCCCGGCGGTGAAGCCGTCGACCTCGCTGTCCGGTACGTGCATCGCCGCCGGGTACAGGCCCTCGGCGCGGGCCAGCCCGAACGCGCGCGCGATCATGGCCGCCCGCAACGGATCCACGCCGTCCTCGGGGACCCCGGCGCCGACGAGCACCCCGGAACCGAGGTCGCGGCAGCCGCCGATCAGCGCCCAGTCCCGCGCGTCGGCGGGCACGTCCACCCCCGCCTCCGCCGCGACCCGCGCGACGTCGTAGTCGGGGTCGAGCATCGTCGGCGTCCGGGGCCGGCACACCGGCAGGACCGCGACGGGGGAACCCGCCGAGCGGCCGACGAGGAACCGCACGGACCACCGGGCGTCGGTGTCGAGCCGGGCAACCCGGCGCGGGTGCAACGCCAGGACCGGATGTCGCCAACCGGCCTCGGTCCAGTCGGCCGGCAGGCCCGCGGCGTCGACGACGTCGACGGTGAGCCCCTCGGAATGTGTGGTGCTTGTGGACACTTCGCCCCCTTCGAGATGGGTACAGCGATCCACGGCGACGTCGGGCCGTGGGGAGTTGTCGCAACTGTCCGCGACGATGAGCCAGCGAGTGTAGCGAAAGAGGCCGGCCCCCGCGGCCCCGCGAAATCCATAGCCTGACCTCGATATTTCGGGTCAGCGGGCGATCCCGACGCGCCCTAGACTCGGCCGAATGCGCGTCACGAAGTTCCTTGAACCACTACAAAACACTGCATTCCGACACCAGTTTCTGGCGCAGAGCACCTCGCTGCTCGGCACCATGCTGGCGCCGGTCGCGCTGGCGTTCGGCGTACTGGAGGCGACGGACTCCGCCGGCGACCTGGGGCTCGTGCTCACCGCGTACACGGTGCCGATGTTGGTGTTCATGCTGGTCGGCGGCGTGTGGGCCGACCGGCTGCCCCGACAGCGCCTCATGATGATCGCCGACAGCACCCGATTCGTCACCCAGAGCACGTTCGGCGTGCTCGTGCTCACCGGTCACGCACAGTTATGGTCGATGATCGCCCTCCAGGCGGTCGCCGGCACGGCCGCCGCGTTCAACATGCCGGCCGCGATGGGCCTGACCCGCGACACGGCGCGACCCGAACACCTGCAACAGGCCAACGCGCTGCTCTCGCTCTCCCGCGACCTGGCCAGCACCGTCGGACCCCTGATCGCCGGCGGCATCATCGCCTCGGCCGGGGCCGGCTGGGCGCTGCTGTTCGACGGCCTGACCTTCGCCGGCAGCGTGTACTTCCTGTCCCGCCTCACACTCCCGGCCCGACCGCCGGGCGAGCCCAGCGCCGGCTTCGTCGCCGAACTGCGCGACGGATGGCGCGAGGTCTCGAAACGCTCGTGGGTCTGGGTGAGCATCATCTACTTCATGGTGTTCAACCTCGTGTTCGCCGTCTTCCAGGTCATCGGGCCGGTGTCGATGGCGGACAAGGCCCGGGGCGCACTGAGCTGGGGCGCCGTCGCCGCCGCGCTGGCCGCCGGCGAACTGCTCGGGAACGCCCTGGCGCTGCGGGTACGCCCCCGCAGACCGCTGCGCGTCAGCCGGTACGTGGAGCTCCTGGCCGTACCCGTCATCGTGGCCCTGGGTCTCGGAGCCCCGGTGCCGGTGCTGATCGGGGCCGCCCTGCTGATGGGCATCGCGGTCAGCTTCCCGGACTCGCTGTGGATGACGGCGCTGCAACAGCACGTACCCGAGGAGTCGATCTCCCGGGTGATGTCCTTCGACCTCATGGGCTCCTTCGTGCTCCGCCCGGTGAGCTACACCGCGGCCGCGGCCGCCGCAGCAGCGTTCGGCGCGGGCCACACGCTGGTGGCCGGCGCGCTCCTGCTGGCCGTGGCGACCCTGGCCACCCTGCTCCTGCCCGGAGTGCGGAACCTCACCCGGATCGACACCCCGGAACAGAAGCCGGACCCGGTGGCCGCCGCATGACCGCCCAGCCCCCACAGCCCGAGAGGACAACCGTGGCCGACGTCGTCGAACCCGGGGTCAGCCCCACCGTCACCCGGGTCAGCGCCCAGGTGGCCGCGGGCGACCACTCCGGCGTCGAGGAACTCTGCGCGGGCGGGTCCCCGCTCGTCGAACCCTGCCCGCACGCCGAGGACCGGATGCTCGTCACGTTCCTGTGGCGCGGCGAGGCCGACCGGGTCGTCCTCCTCGGCCAGTTCACCGCGTGGGGCGACCTCGACCGCACCGCGCTGCGCCGCGTGCCGGGCAGCGACCTGTGGCACCTCACGGTCCGCGCCCCCGCCGACCTGCGGCTCACCTACGCCTACCTGGTCAACGAGACCCGCAACGCGCTGCACACCCTGGAGGAACTGCGGTCGACCGCGCCCCGCCGGCGGCTGGACCCCCGCAACCCCCGGGTCTTCTCCTACCAGACCGACCCGGACACGCCGGCCGACAAGGTGCACCGCAGCTCCCTGCTGGAGCTGCCCGCCGCCCGGCCGCAGCCCTGGGTCGCGCACCGGCCCGAGGTTCCCGCCGGCACCCTGACCCGGCACGAGGTCGGCGCCGACCACCGCCCGACCTGGGTCTACACGCCACCCGGGTACACCGCGGACGGTCCGGCACTCCCGGTCGCGGTGTTCCTCGACGGCGACACGGCCACCACCCAGCTCATGCCCGTGCCCACCATGCTGGACAACCTGATCGCGGACGGCGCGATCCCGCCCGTCCTGGGCCTGTTCCTGCACAGCCCACCCCTGGCGCGCGGCGCGGAACTGCTCGGCGACGCCGCGTACCGCGACCGGGTCACCGGCGAGTTCCTGCCCTGGCTCCGGGCCTCCTGGCACGCGACCACCGCACCGGAGCGGACCCTGATCGGCGGCGTCAGCTACGGCGGAGTCGCAGCCGCCTTCTTCGGCCTGACCGCGCCGGACACCTTCGGGCTCGTGCTGTCGCAGTCCGGCACGTTCTCCACCGGGGAGGGTTCGCTCACCCCCGGCCAGCTGGCCGACCGGTGCCGGGACGGCGAACCCCGGCCCGTCCGGTGGTACCTGGAGGTCGGCGTCCTGGAGGACAAGCCCGAACTCGGCACGCCCCTCAGCGACCTCACCGCCAACCGGGACCTGCGCGACGCGCTGGTGGAACGGGGCCACGACGTGCGGTACGTCGAGTTCGGCGGCGGACACGACCACTGCTGCTGGAGAGGAGGTGTCGCCGACGGCCTGATCACGCTCCTGAACTAGAACACCACACGTATTTCTCACGGGGAGAAAGAACACATGAGCGACCTGCGCTCAGGATCCGTCATGTCGACGGCCTGGCAGGGCGGCCCGACGGCGACCGCCCACGACGAATCCGCCGCCTGCACCGAAGAGGTCGGCCACCTGCCCACCGGCGGCGGGGCACTCTTCCACACCCTGACCACACCCGACGCGCCCACCACGGCCGCGGTCGTGATCTGCCCCTCGATCGGCACCGACCTGATCGCCAACTACCGGCGCGAGGTCGCCCTGTCCCGCGCGCTGGCCCGGCTCGGGATCGCCAGCGTCCGGTTCCACTGTCGAGGGACCGGCAACAGCGGCGGCGCGGAGACCGACATCACCCTGTCCGGCATGGCCTCCGACGCCCGGCACGCCCTCGACGCGCTGCGCGACCGGCACCCCGGCGCCCCGATCGGCGTCGTCGGCTCCCGCTGGGGGGCTCTGGCCGCGGTGGCCACCGCCCTCGAGGACCGGCCCCGGCCGCTCGTGCTGTGGGACCCGGTCCTCGACCCGGACGACGTGTTCCCCGAAGGGTTCCGGATCTACCGGACCCGGGAGATGCTCAACGGCAACCGGGACGCGATGAGTTCCGAGGAGATGCGGCACCAGTTGCGCACCGGCGGCACGGTCGACCTGCTCGGGCACACCTTCACCGCGGCGCTGCACAACGGGCTCGACGCGGCCGACCCCCTCGGTGACCTGGAGGCCGCCGGCCCCGGCGCCGCCCACGTGTCCACCTTCGCCGGCAGCCCCGCCGCCGCGCGCACCCGGCAGTTCGCCGACGCGCTCGCGGCCCGGGGATGGCGGGTCGACACGGACACCGCCGACGCGTCCGCCAACTGGTGGCTGATCGAGGGCCCCAGCCCGTTCAACCACCGCCTCGTCGACGCGACCGCCGGTTGGCTCGCCGACGCCCTGCTCGGAGGTGCCCGGTGACCGCCACCCCGATGTTCCTGCGCACCGGCACGGACCGGCTCCTGGCGATGGTCGACACCCCCGACGGGCCACCATCCGGGTACGGGGTCGTCCTGTTGCCCGGCGCGGCCACCCCCGGCTTCGGCAACGCCCGGATCTGGGCCCGGGTCGGCGCCGCCCTCGCCGCGCACGGACACGTCGCCGCCCGGCTCGACTTCCGCGGCATGGGCGAGAGTTCCGGCGGCGAACAGCCCATCTCGCTGGCGGACCCGTTCCCCGACGACGTGCTGGCGTGCGTCGACCTGCTCCGGGACGCCGGCGCGGACCGCGTCGTGCTGATGGGCACGTGCTTCGGCGCGCGCAGCGCCATGGCCGCCGCGCCCCGGGTGCCCGGGCTCGCCGGGTTGACCCTGATGTTCCCGCCGCTGCAGTTCGCCGACCCCGACGCCGAGACGGACGACCACTTCACGGCCGCGCTGGCCGGGGCCGTGGGCACCGGGGTACCCGTCCGGATCCTGTACGGCACCCTGGACATGGACCTGCCGAGGTTCCGGGCCGTCTGCCCACCCGACGGTCCACTGTCCGGCGCGCCGAACGTGCGGATCGACATCGTGCCCGGCCGCCTGCACGGGGTCGCCGACCCCGACGCCGACGCCGCCGTCCTGCGCGCGGCGCTCGACACGGCGGCCGAGTTCACCGCGACCGGGCGCGCGGCCGCGTCGTCCGCCCGGGGGGTGTGACGCCGTGGAGTTCGGATGGACGGCGGACCAGACGGAGAAGATCGAGGCCGTCACCGCGTTCGCGGCGGGCCGGCTGAACCGGGGCGGACCGCCCGGCACGTTCCGGCGCGACCTGTGGCGGGAACTCGCCGACTTCGGGGTGCACGGGCTCCGGGTCCCGGAGGAGTACGGGGGCGGCGCCGAACACCCGCTGACCACCGTCGCGCTCCTGGAGGCGCTGGGCGCCGGCTGCCGCGACAGCGGACTGCTGTTCTCGCTCAGCGCGCACATGTGGGCGTGCCAGGAGCCGGTGCTGCGGTTCGGGACCGACGCGCAGAAGGCCCGGTACCTGCCCGGGATGTGCGACGGCACCCTCATCGGCGCGCACGCCGCGACGGAGGCCGAGGCCGGTTCCGACGCGATGGGCGTGACCACGACGGCCGAGTACCGCGACGGCGGGTGGGTCCTGTCGGGCAGCAAGACGTACGTCACCAACGGCCCGGTGGCCGACGTGTTCGTCGTCTCCGCCCGCACCGGCCCGTCCCGCAGTTTCGGCGTGTCCGTCTTCCTGGTGGACCGCGACACGCCCGGCCTCGTGGTCGGCGAGCCCCTCGGCAAGCTCGGGCTGGAGTCGTCGCCGACCTCCGTCGTGCACTTCAACGACTGCGTCCTCCCGCCCGACGCGCTGCTCGGCCGCAAGGGCGGCGGGCTCGGCATCTTCCGGTCCACCATGCGCGCCGAGCGGTCGTTCATCCTCGCCCCGGCGCTGGGCGCGATGCGGCGGGAGCTCGACGCGGCGGTCGCGCACTGCCGGACCCGCCGGCAGTTCGGCCAGGAGATCGGGAAGTTCCAGGCCGTCAGCCGCCGGCTCGTCGACATGCGGATCCGCATGGAGACCTCCCGGCTGCTGCTGTACCGGCTCGGCTGGCTGCACGGCGGCGACGCACCGGTCTCCGACGCCGACGCGGCCCTGGTCAAACTGCACGTCAGCGAAGCCCTCTGCGCGTTCAGCCTGGACCTCATGCAGGTGTACGGCGGCGCCGGCTACCTGCGCGACACCGGCGTCGAACAACTGGTCCGCGACGCCCTGGGCAGCCAGTTCTACTCGGGCACCTCCGATATCCAGGCCAACATCATCGCCCTCGACATGGGCCTCTGAAGGAGCACCACACCATGCTTGACGTCCACGAGGTCCAGCAGTTCGTGCTCGACCACCTCACCACCCGCCCCGGGGGCGGCCAGCTCACCCCCGACTCGTCCCTCCTGGACAGTGGCGTCCTCGACTCGCTGTCCCTGCTGCAACTCGTCGCCGCCCTGGAGAGCCGCTACGGCATCACGGTCACCGACGAGGACCTGGACCCGGACAACTTCGAGACGGTCGGCTCCGTCGCCCGGTTGACCGCCGCCAGGAAGGCCGCCTGAACCGTGGCGTACCTACTGCACCACTACCTGGAGGCCGCCGCGGCCAGCACGCCGGACGCCCCGGCCGTGCGCGACGGCGGGCGCACGTTCAGCTACGCCGACGTGCGGGACGGCTCGGCCCGGGTCCGCGCCGAACTGGAGGCGGTCGGCGTGGGCACGGGCGACCGGGTCGTCCTCTGGGCGGGGAAGATCGCGGAGACGATCTGCGCGCTGTACGGGATCCTGTCGGCCGGCGCCGCGTACGTCCCCGTGGACCCCGCCTCCCCGGTCGGACGCGCCGGGCTCATCGTCGGGTCCGTCCGGCCCGCCGCCCTGATCGTGGACGAGGCGGTCCTGGCGGCGGCCGGACACGTGTTCCCCGCCGGGCTGCCGGTGTTCGTGCTCGCACCCGACCGTCCCCTCAGGATGGTCAGCCCCGGGTCGGGCGCCCGCGGGCCGGACCGGCGGACCGTGGAGCGCGACCTCGCGTACATCCTGCACACGTCCGGCTCGACCGGCGTGCCCAAGGGGGTCATGCTCACGCACCGCAACGCGACGGCGTTCGTCGACTGGGCGGTGCGCGCGTTCGGGATCGGCGGGCGGGACGTGCTGTCCAGCCACGCGCCGCTGCACTTCGACCTGTCCGTCCTGGACGTGTTCGCCGCGGCGCGGGCCGGCGCCGCGCTCGTCCTCGTCCCGCCGTCGCTGGCGATGTTCCCGTCCCGGCTCGTGGACTTCGTCCGCGCCCAGGGCGTCACCGTCTGGTACTCGGTGCCGTCCGTGCTGTCCGGGGTGGTCACCCGGGCGGCCGGCCGGCTGGCGGACCTCGACGGCCTGCGCTGGATCCTGTTCGCGGGCGAGGTCTTCACCCCCCGGCACCTCGCCGACCTGATGGCCGCCCTCCCGGCCAGCCGGTTCGCGAACCTCTACGGGCCGACGGAGACGAACGTCTGCACGTGGTACGAGGTCACGGAGCCGCCCCCCGGCCCCGACCCGACCCCGATCGGCCGGCCGACGGACAACGACGAGGTCCTGCTCGTCACGGCGGACGGCCGGCTGGCCGGGCCCGGCGAGGTCGGGGAGATCCACGTCCGGGGCGCGACCGTGATGGCCGGCTACTGGGGCGACCCCGAACGCACCGCCCGCACCCTGGTGCCGAATCCCCTGACCGGCGACCCCGACGACCGCTGCTACCGGACCGGCGACTGGGCCTCGGCGCGGGCCGACGGGGAGCTGGTCCTGGTGGGCCGCCGGGACGACCAGATCAAGACGCGGGGGTACCGGGTCGAGCTGGGCGAGGTCGAACACGCGCTCCTGGCGCACCCGGCGGTGGCCGAGTGCGCCGTCGTGGCGGTGCCGCACCCGGTGCTGACCCACGTCCTGTGCGCGTTCGTGTCGGTCACCGGGGACGTGTCCGGGCCGGCACTGGGCGCGCACGCGCTCGACGTGCTGCCGCAGTACATGGTGCCGGCGCGCTTCGAGTTCCTGGAGGCCCTGCCGCGCAACGCCAACGGCAAGGTCGACCGGGTCGGGCTGAGGGACCTGGCGCATGTCGAGGGGTGAGGACCGCGCGCTGCTCTTCGACTTCGACGGCCTGGTGCTCGACACCGAGTCGAGTCTCCTGGCGGCCTGGCAGGCCGAGTTCGACCTGCTGGGACTTCCCCTCGACCGGCACCGCTACGTGGCGGCCAGTTTCCGCGACCACTCCGACACGATCCTCGAACGGGTCGAGGAGCTGGCCGGGGCCCTGTCCGCCGCCCGGGCGGGCGAGCTCGTCGAGCGGATCCGGCTCCGGCACTTCGCGACCGCTTCGGCGCTGCCGGCGATGCCCGGGGTGCGCGACCTGCTCGCCGGGGCCCGCGCGGCCGGCGTGCGGACGGCGCTGACCACCAGCTCCAGCCGCGCCTGGGTGTCGCCCCACCTGGAACGGCTGGGCCTGCCCGGCCTGTTCGACGTGGCCGTGTACCGCGAGGACGTCGCAGCCAGCAAGCCGGCCCCCGACGCGTACCGGCTGACCCTGCACCTCCTGGGGGTGCCGCCGACGGGGGCCGTGGCGCTCGAGGACTCCCCGCGCGGTGTCCGGTCGGCCACGGCCGCCGGGGTCCGGTGCGTCGCGGTGCCCGGCCCCGTCACCCGGCTCCTCGACTTCGGCGCCGCGGACCTGCGCCTGGAGGGTCTGTCCGGTGTGGACCTCGACATGTTGTTCGGGCCCGCGGCGGTGGCGCGGTGACCCGCCACGCCGCCGCGCCGCGCGACCACGGCACGGCGGCCCGCCTCGTCCTCGACGACCGGACCGGCAGGCCCGTCTTCGTGTCGGCGGCGCGCGCGGCCCGCCCGGTGTCGACGGCCGACGACTGCCCCTTCTGCCCGGGCGGGACCGAGGCCCGCGACCGGCCGGCCGCGCCGTTCGCGTTCCGCAACCGCTGGCCGGCCCTGCCGTCCGGGCACTGCTGGGTGGCGGTGCACAGCGCCGACCACGACACGGACCTCGCGGGCATGACCACCGGCGAGGTCCGGGCGGTGCTGGAGATGTGGACCCGGCTCACCGGGCAGCTGCTGGACCGACCCGACGTCGCCACGGCGCTGGTGTTCGAGAACCGCGGCCCGGAGGCCGGGGCCACCGTCGGGCACCCGCACAGCCAGGTCTTCGGCCTGCCCACGACGCCGGCCGCGCTGGCCCGCACCACCGCCGACTGCCCGTCGTGCGCCCCGGACGAGGAGGCGCGCACCGTCGCCCGGACCCGGTCCTGGCGGCTGGTGGTGCCCCGGGCGCCCCTCGCGCCGTTCGCCGTCCGCCTGGTCCCGGCCCGGCACGCCACCCGGCTGGCGGACCTGACGGACGCCGAACACGAGGAGCTCGCCGGGCTCCTGGGCACGGCGGTCCGCGCCCTGGACGGGGTGTGCTCCCAGACCATGCCCTACCACCTGTGGGTCAGCCAGTCGGGCCGGACGGATCCCGACCTGCACCTGTGCGTCGACCTCGTCGGCCTGCTGCGCGGGCCCGGCCTGCTCCGGCGCACCGGGGCCGCCGAACTGGCCACCGGCATCGCGTTCACCCCGATGGATCCCTCGCACGCCGCCGAACTCCTGCGGCGGCACACCGCACCGAACGGAGAGCAGGAATGACAGTGACCGACCGCGACGCCACCGAGTACGGCGACCGGATCGCCCAGTTCTACGAGAGCTGGTACAGCGAGCAGACCCCGGCGACCGTTCCGTTCCTCGCGGCGCTGGCCGGCGGCGGACGCGCCCTCGAACTGGGGGTCGGCACCGGCCGGATCGCGATCCCGCTCGCGGCGACGGGCGTCGAGACCCACGGCGTCGACATCTCCGAGGCCATGGTGGCGCGGCTGCGGGCGAAGCCCGGCTCGGAGGCCGTGACGGTCCGGGTCGGCGACATCGCCCACCTGGAACCGGAGGGCTCCTTCGACCTGGTGTACGCGGTCCACAGTGTCTTCTTCGGCATCACCACCCAGGAACAGCAGGTGGAGTGCTTCCAAACGGTCGCCCGGCACCTGACCCCGGGCGGCGTGTTCGTGCACGAGGCGTTCGTCCCCTCGGCCGACCTGCTGTCCGGGAACAGCAACCTGCAGGCCACGGCGTACGGCACCGACCGGGTGCTCCTGGAGGTCATCCAGGTGGACCCGGTCGCCCAGGTCCAGGAGTCGCGGCAGCTCTTCTTCCACGGCGGGGCCGTCGAGCTCGTGCCGTTCCGGATCCGGTACGTCTGGCCGTCCGAGCTGGACCTCATGGCGCGGCTCGCCGGCATGCGACTGCGGTCGCGGACCTTCAACTGGGAGGGCGAGCCGTTCACCGCCCGTCACAGCCGGCACGTGTCCGTCTACGAACTGGCCTGACCGGGCACCGGCGGCGGCCCCGAGCGGGTCGCCGCCCCGGACCGGAGCTCAGACCGGGCCGGGCCGAGGCTCAGATCGGTCCGAGCCGCGGCTCAGATCGGTCCCAGCCGCACGGCCCGGGAGCCCGACGACTCCAGCTCGAACGGCAGCTCCCGCGCCCCCTCCGCCACCATCGCCGCCCGCACGTCCGCCTGGGCGTCGGCGGCGGTGGCCAGGAGCAGGAACCCGCCGCCGCCGGCCCCGAGCAGTTTGCCGCCCTGCGCCCCGGCGGCCAGCCCGCAGTCGTACAGCCGGTCGATCGCCGGACTGCTCACCTGGTCGCTGAGCATCCGCTTGTGCCGCCAGTGCGTGTCGAGCACCCGGCCGATGTCGTCCAGGTCGCCCTTCGTGACCGCCGTGCGCAGGTCGTCGGCCAGCGCCCGGATCGCGTGCAGCGCTCCGACGGTGTCGTCCCGACCGCCCGCGGTCCGCCCGGCCTGCGCCGCCAGCACCCGGCCCGCGTCCCGGCTCTGGCCGGTGTAGAACAGCAGCAGGCGGTCGGCGAGATAGCCGTCCAGCGCGGCGTCCACGGCGACCTGCTCCACCTCGACTCCCCCGCGCGCGCCGAAGTGCAGCACCCGGACGCCACCGAACGCGGACAGGTAGTGGTCCTGTTTGCCCACCGGCCGGCCCAGGTCGACGATCTCGACCGCGCTGGCCTGCTCGGCGAGCTCCTCCGGGCGGCGGGTCGCGCCCCGCACCACGGCGAGCGCGTGGGTCAACGCCACGGTGAACGCCCCGGAACCGCCCATGCCGGTCCCTCCGGGCACGTCCCCGAACGACGACACCTCGACGTCGCGCCCGAACCCGGCGCGCGCCAGCACCGCGGCGGCGAACCTGTTCCGCAGTCCGGCCACGTCCGCGACGGACTCGGACCGCTCCATCGCGATCCGGACCCCGCCGTCGAAGCTGCGCGGGTGCACCGTGACCCCGACGTAGCGGTTGACCGCGAAGCCGACGACCACGCCGCCGAACCGGTCGGCGTAGGACGGCAGGTCGGTGCCGCCGCCGGCGAGGGAGACCCGCAGGGGTGCCCTGGCCAGCACGCTGGTGACGTCGTGGGGCGCGGCCATGGCGGGGACTCACTTTCGGCGTACGGGCTCGGCGGGACCCAGTCTGACACCTCCGCCGCCCCCGCGATGCCCCGTCCGGCGCCCCGGACGCCTAGGTCGCCGCACCGCCCAGGGGCTTGGTCAGGGTCTCGAAGCGCAGGTCGGGGCGCAGCGGGATGCCGAACCGCTCGTCGCCGTACGGGAACGGGCTCAGGACGCCGGTGCGGTGGTAGCCGCGGCGCTCGTACCAGGCGATGAGGTCCTCGCGGATCGAGATCACGGTCATCTCCATGTCCGCGCAGCCCCACACCTCGACCGCGTGCCGTTCCGCCTCGGCCAGCACCGCCCGGCCGATCCCGCCGCCCTGGAGGGTGGGGCGCACCGAGAACATGCCGAAGTACGCCGCCGGGCCGCGCCGTTGCAGCTCGCAGCACGCGAGGAGTTCGCCGTCGCGCACGGCGACCAGGACGACCGTCTCCGGGCGGGCCAGCACCTCGGCGACCCAGTCGGGGTCGGTGCGCTGGCCGCCGAGGATGTCGGACTCGGTGGTCCAGCCCTGCCGGCCGGAGTCGCCCCGGTAGGCGGAGTTGACGAGGTCGACGAGGGCGGGCACGTCGGCGGCGGTGGCCGGCCGGAAGACGGGGGCTGTCACCGGGTCACCCTATCGGGCGCGGCGACGGGCCTCAGTGGGCCGGCGCGCATGCCGCTCCCCTCCTCGGAGAGGCGACCCGCGCGCCGGTACCCGTCGAAAGGGTCTAGCGGGGGACCACGTGGGCCGCACCCCATTCGCGGAAGGTCTCCAGCCGGTCGGACAGCGCCGACAGCTGCTCGGCGACGGCCCGCGGCCCGGTGGAACCCGGCGTGGTGCGCGCCTCCAGGGCCCCGCGCACGTCGAGCACGGCCCGCACGTCGGCGGTCAGGTGCTCCGACGTGGCGGTCAGCTCCGCGTCCGTCAGCTCGTCGAGGCCCCGGCCGGTGGGCGCGCACAGGGCCACCAGCGCGCCGGTGATCTCGTGCGCCTCCCGGAACGGGACGTGCCGGCGGACCAGCCAGTCGGCGATCTCCGTGGCCAGGGTGTAGCCCTTCGGGGCGGCGGCGGCGAGCACCTCGGTGTTGACCGTCATCGTGGCGATCATGCCGGTCATGGCGGGCAGCACGAGTTCGAGGGTCTCCACCGCGTCGAAGACCGGCTCCTGGACCTCCTGCATGTCCCGGTCGTAGGTCAGCGGCAGGCCCTTGAGCATGGTGAGCACGTTGACGAGCCCGCCGATCAGCCGGCCGGACTTGCCCCGGGCCAGTTCGGCGATGTCCGCGTTCTTCTTCTGCGGCATGATCGAGGACCCGGTGGCGAAGGCGTCGTCGAGTTCGACCCAGCCGAACTCCTGCGAGGTCCACAGCACGATCTCCTCGCCGAGCCGGGACAGGTGCACCCCGGCCAGGGCCGCGACGAACAGGAACTCGGCGGCGAAGTCGCGGTCGGCCACGGCGTCCATCGAGTTCGCGGCGGGCGCGGTGAAGCCCAGCTCGCGGGCGACGGCCACCGGGTCCAGCGGCAGGGACGAGCCGGCCAGCGCGCCGGAGCCCAGCGGGCAGATCGCGGCGCGGGTGTCCCAGTCGGTGAGCCGGT
Organism: Longispora urticae; assembly: GCF_053902585.1. Lineage (NCBI taxonomy): Bacteria > Bacillati > Actinomycetota > Actinomycetes > Micromonosporales > Micromonosporaceae > Longispora > Longispora urticae. The sequence continues at coordinate 43,440 of NZ_JAQZSH010000056.1, read as the reverse complement.
CGAGGTCGCGGGCGAACGCCTGCACGTGCGCGAGCAGCTGGTGGCCGAACGACACCGGCTGGGCGTGCTGCAGGTGCGTCATGCCCGGGGCCGGGGTGTCGATGTGCTCGGCGGCCTGGGCGATGAGGGCCCCGCACAGTTCGACGAGGCGGGTGGCGACGCCGCGGGCGTGGTCGCGCAGGTACAGCCGCAGGTCCGTGGCCACCTGGTCGTTGCGGGACCGGCCGGCGCGCAGCTTGCCGCCGAGGGTGCCGAGCCGTTCGATCAGGCCGCGCTCCAGGGCGGTGTGCACGTCCTCGTCGTCGATGGTCGGCCGGAAGTCGCCGGACGCGCAGGCCGCCTCCAGGTCGTCGATCGCGGCGAGCATCGCGCCCAGTTCGTCGGCGTCGAGCAGGTCGGCGCGGGCCAGCACCCGGGCGTGGGCGCGCGAGGCGGCCAGGTCGTAGGGGGCCAGCCGCCAGTCGAACTGCACGCTCACGGACAGGCGGGCCAGCGCCTCGGCGGGACCGCCGGTGAAGCGGCCGCCCCAGAGGCGGGTGGACTCGGACGTCTGCTGTTCGGTCACAGGGAAAGCCTAACGAGACGGCGGTGGCCGGGCTGGGGCCACGCGGAAAGGAACAGAGAGCACACGACGACGGGTACTAGGTGAGCCGGGCGCGCCGGGTCACCCGGACGGCCTCCGGGGCGGCCCGTCACTCATGGCCGTCGCCCGCCGTGTCCAGCCCCGCCCAGCCGAGCAGCCGCTTCGCCAGCGCCGCCCCGCCCAGGTCCTCGGGCGCGACCACCAGGATCGTGTCGTCCCCGGCGATGGTGCCGACGATCTCGGGAAGCCCGGACCGGTCGAGCGCGCTGGCCAGGAACTGCGCCGCCCCGGGCGGGGTGCGCAGCACGACCAGGTTCCCGGAGGAGGTGGCGCCGGTGGCCAGTTCGCGGAGCAGCCGGACCAGGCGCGCGGAGGCCTGCTCGGACGGCCGGAGCGCCGGGTTGCCGTCCTCGGGGATCATGTACGCCGCGTGCCCCGAACCGCCGCGCACCTTCACGGCGCCCATCTCGTCGAGGTCGCGGGACAGGGTCGCCTGGGTGACGACCACCCCGTCGGCGGCGAGGAGTTCGGCGAGTTCGGTCTGCGAGCGCACCTGGTGCTCGCGGATCAGCGCCGCGATCCACGCGTGCCGGGCGGTCTTGGAGATAGCCGTGGTCATCGGTTCACCAGCCAGGAGAGGAGGGCCTGTTGCGCGTACAACCTATTGGTCGCCTGCTCGAAGACCGCGCTCGCGGGACCGTCCATGGCCTCGTCGGTGATCTCCTCGCCCCGGTGGGCGGGGAGGCAGTGCAGGGTGATGACGCCGGGAGCAGCCAGTTTGATGAGTTCCTCGTTGACCTGGTACGGCCAGAACGGGGTGCGCCGGTCCTTGCCGTCGTCCTCCTGGCCCATCGAGGTCCAGGCGTCGGTGGCGAGCACGTCCGCGCCGGCGGCGGCCTCGCGCGCGTCCCGGAACAGGGCCACGGAGCCGCCGGTGGTGGCCGCGATCCGCTCCGCCTTCGCCACGATCTCGGGATCGGGGTCGAAGCCCTCGGGGGACGCGATCCGGACGTGCGCCCCGGCCGTGGCGCCGGCGAGCAGGTAGGAGTGGGACATGTTGTTGGCCCCGTCGCCCAGGTACACCAGGGTGACGCCCTGGGTCTGGCCGAAGTTCTCCGTGATGGTCAGCAGGTCCGCGAGCAGCTGGCAGGGGTGGAACCCGTCGGTGAGCGCGTTGACCACGGGGACGCTCGCGCCGGCCGCCAGGGCCGCGATCCGTTCGTCGCCGAAGGTGCGGATCACGATCGCGTCGGCGTAGGAGGACAGCACCTTCGCGGCGTCGCCCATCGTCTCGCCCCGGCCGAAGTGGGTGCTGCCGCCGTCCACGATGACCGGGTGCGCGCCGAGCCCGGCGATCCCGGCCTCGAAGGACACCCGGGTGCGCAGGGAGGGCTTCTCGAACACGACGACCACGGTCTTGTCGACCAGGGTCTTCATCCGGAACCGCTTGAGCGAGCCCGCGATGGACAGCACCTCGGCCTGCTCGGCGGGGCTGAGGTCGTCGTCGCGGAGAAAGTGCCGGATCACGCCACGCCGCCGCTCGGCCAGACTTCCAGCAGGGCGTCGACCTGGTCCTCGCCGATGTTCAGCGCCGGGGCGAGCCGGATGACGTCGGGCTGCACCGGGTTGACGAGGAAACCCTTGTCCTGGAGCTCCTTCGCGGTGTCCGCCGCGCCGTCGCCGACGACACCGAGCAGCAGGCCCGCGCCCCGGACCGTGCCCGGCAGGCCGTCGCGGAGCCGCTCCCCCATGGCCTTGGCGTGCTCCAGCAGCCCCTCGGCCTCGATCGTGGCGAGGACCGCGAGCGCCGCCGCGCACGAGATCGGGTTACCTCCGAAGGTGCTGCCGTGCCCACCCGGCCCGATGAGTTCGGCGGCACCTCCGAAGGCGATCGTGGCCCCGATGGGCAGTCCGCCGCCGAGCGCCTTGGCGAGGGTGATCACGTCGGGCGCGACGCCCTCGGCCTGGCAGGCGAACCAGTGGCCGGTCCGGCCGATCCCGGTCTGGATCTCGTCGACGACGAGCAGCGCGCCGTGCCGGGCGGTGATCTCCCGGGCCGCGGCCAGGTACCCGGCCGGCGGGACGACCACGCCCATCTCGCCCTGGATGGGCTCCAGGATCACCATGGCGGTGTCTGGACCGACGGCGGCTTCCAGGGCCGCCACGGAGCCGTAGGGCACGTGCGTGACGTGCCCGGGCAGCGGCCGGAACGGGTCGGACTTGGCCGGCTGGCCGGTCAGCGCGAGCGCGCCCATCGTCCGGCCGTGGAACGCGCCCACCGTGGCGACGACGCCGGTGCGGCCGGTCTTCCGGGACATCTTGAACGCGGCCTCGTTGGCCTCCGCGCCGGAGTTGGCGAAGTAGACGGCGCCCTGCCGGCCGGTGAGCGCGAGGAGCTTCTCGGCGAGCTCGACGGCGGTGGGGTGCGCGTACAGGTTGGAGACGTGTCCGAGCGTGCGGATCTGCCGGGACACGGCCTCCACGACGGCGGGGTGCGCGTGGCCGAGGGCGTTGACGGCGATCCCGCCGACGAAGTCCACATAGCCGCGGCCGTCCTCGGCGGTGAGCACGGAGCCCTCGCCGGAGACGATGCCCAGCGCGGGGCCGCCGTACGTGTGCATGATGGCGGTGTTGAACCGGTCCACGAGAGTCATGACTGCACCACCATGGTTCCGCTGCCTTCCGAGGTGAGGAGTTCGAGGAGGATCGAGTGCGGGGCGCGGCCGTCGATGACGTGCGCCTCGGGCACCCCGGCGCGTACGGCCCGCAGGCAGGCCTCCATCTTCGGCAGCATGCCCGTCTCCAGCGTCGGGAGCAGCTTCTCCAGCTGGTCGGCCGTGAGCTGGTGGATGATGCTGGCGCGGTCTGGCCAGTCGGCGTAGAGACCCTCGACGTCGGTCATCATGACGAGCTTGCGCGCGTCGAGCGCGGCGGCGAGGGCCCCGGCGGCGGTGTCGGCGTTGAGGTTGTGCACCACGCCGTCCGCGTCGGGGGCGAGGGTGGAGATGACCGGGATCCGGCCGGCGCCGAGCGCGTCGAACACCCAGTCGGGGTTGACGGCGGCGACGTCGCCGACGAGGCCGAGCGCGGGGTCCCGGCAGACGGCGGTGAGCAGCCCGCCGTCCTCGCCGGAGCCGCCGACGGCCAGGGGGCCGTGCGCGTTGATCAGGCCGACGATCTCCCGGTTGACCTGGCCGACGAGCACCATCCGGGCCACGTCGAGCACCTCGGGGGTGGTGACCCGCAGGCCGTCGCGGAACTCGGTGGAGATGTTCAGCCGCTTGAGCATGGCCGAGATCTGCGGGCCGCCGCCGTGCACGACGACGGGCCGCAGCCCCGCGTGCCGCAGCAGCACCATGTCGGCCGCGAACGACGCCTGCAACAGGGGGTCGACCATGGCGTTGCCGCCGTACTTGACCACCACCACCGCGTCCCGCAGCCGCCCGAGCCAGGGCAGCGCCTCGGCGAGGACGGCCGCCTTGGTGTCCCGGGGGATCATGACGAGTACGCCGAGTTCTCGTGCACGTACGCCACGGACAGGTCGTTGGTCAGCACCGTGGCCCGCGCGTCGCCGGCCCCGAGGTCGACGGTGATGGTGATGGCCCGGCCCGACAGGTCGACCTTGGACCGGTCCTCGGCCGCCGCGCCGTTCCGGCAGATCCACACGCCGTTCATGGCGACGTCGAGGCTGTCGGCGTCGAAGAGCGCGTCGGTGGTGCCGATCGCGGCGAGCACCCGGCCCCAGTTGGGGTCGTTGCCGTACAGCGCGCACTTGAGCAGGTTGTTGCGCGCGATGGACCGGCCGACGGTGACCGCGTCGTCCTCGGAGTCGGCGCCCTGCACGTCGATGGTGATGTCCTTCGTGGACCCCTCGGCGTCGGACAGCAGCTGCGCGGCCAGGTCGGCGCACGCGGCGGTGACGGCGACGGTGAGCTCCTCGACGGTCGGCTGGATGCCGGAGGCCCCCGAGGCCATCAGGAGCACGGTGTCGTTGGTCGACATGCAGCCGTCGGAGTCGAGCCGGTCGAACGTGACCCGGGTGGCCTCCCGCAGCGCCTCGTCGAGGTCGGAGGAGCCGACGACCGCGTCGGTGGTGAGCACGACGAGCATGGTGGCCAGGGACGGGGCGAGCATGCCGGCGCCCTTGGCCATCCCGCCGACCGTGTACCCGTCGCCGGTGACGGTGACCGTCTTCGGCTTCGTGTCGGTGGTCATGATGGCCTCGGCGGCCTGCGCCCCGCCGTCGCGGGCGAGCGCGCGGGCCGCCCGGTCCAGGCCGGGGAGCAGCTTGTCCATCGGCAGGTGCTCGCCGATCAGGCCGGTGGAGCACACGACGACGTCGCCGGCGCCCATGCCGCCGAGCAGGGCCGCGACCCGTTCGGCGGTGGCGTGGGTGTCCTGGAAGCCCTTGGGGCCGGTGCAGGCGTTGGCGCCGCCGGAGTTGAGCACGACGGCGCGGGCCATCCGGGCCTTGAGGACCTGCTGGCTCCACAGCACCGGCGCGGCCTTGACCCGGTTGGCGGTGAACACGGCGGCGGCGGTGGCGTCGGGCCCGTCGTTGACGACGAGGGCGAGGTCGGCGGCTCCGGCGGCCTTGAGGCCGGCGGCGACGCCAGCGGCCCGGAAGCCCTTCGGCGCGGTGACCGTCATGGAGCTACTCCGTTGATCGGGAGACCGGTGGTCTCGGGGAGGCCGAGCATGAGGTTGGCGCACTGCACGGCCTGGCCGGCGGCGCCCTTGCCGAGGTTGTCGAGCGCGGAGGTGACGATGATCCGGCCGGAGTCCAGGTCCACGACGGCCTGGAGGTGCACGGAGTTGCTGCCGTAGGTCGCGGCCGTGTGCGGCTGCTGCCCCTTGGGCCGGACGAAGACGAAAGGCTCGGCCTGGTACGCCGCCAGCAGCACCGCCCGGACCTCGTCCTCGCTGACCCGGTGCATCGGCTTCGCGGTCACGGTGGCGAGGATGCCCCGGGGCATCGGGGCCAGGATCGGGGTCATGGACAGGCTCCGCGCGCCGGTGGCCTGCTTGATCTCGGGCACGTGCTGGTGCGCCCCGACCTTGTACCCGGTCAGGTCGCCCATCACCTCGGCGCCCAGCAGGTGCTTCTTCGCGTTGGTCCCCGCACCGGACGTGCCGGAGGCGGCCACCACCACGACGTCGTCGGGGCTGGCGGTCCCGCTGGCGAGCAGGGGGTCGAGGGCCAGGATGATCGTGGCCGCGTAGCAGCCGGTGGCGGCGACCCGGTTCGACGTGCTGATCAGGCTCCGCTGGCCGGGCAGCTCCGGCAGCCCGTACGTCCAGGCGCCGGCGTGCGGCCCGCCGTAGTACGCGGCCCACTGGGCGGGGTCGGTGAGCCGGTGGTCCGCGCCGAGGTCGACGACCTTGACGTCGGCCGGCAGCTGGGCCGCGAGCGCGCCGGACTGGCCGTGCGGCAGGGCGAGGAACACCAGGTCCGCGCCGCTGAGCGACTCGGCGGTGGTGGGGGCGAGCACCCGGTCGGCGAGGGTGGCCAGGTGCGGGTGCACCTCGGCTACCGTCGAACCGGCGGTGCCGTGCCCGGTGATCGCGGCCAGCTCGAACTCGGGGTGGCTGGCGAGCAGGCGCAGCAGCTCACCGCCGGCGTACCCACTCGCGCCGGCCACGGCGACCCGGAACCCCACGACCCATCACCTCCCGCATGTCTATGCAGAGAACCGTATCACAATACGGAGGACTGCATAATGTGACGGGGCACTCAGTACGGTGCAGAGCGCCCGGGTGGGGCGGTCCCTGTCTCCCAGCTTCCTCCGGTGGGGACGGGTGGGCGGGCGGATCGGCGTACCCGTCGCATGGTCCTGCTCCGGACAGGCCGATGGCCCGGTACCCGTCTAGGGGTTCCGGGCCATCGGCGGAGTGCTACGCGCCCCGGAGCACCGCCCCGTGCCGCCGGACCGCCTCGGCCACCGCCGCGTCCCGCACCGCCACCGACTCCTCGCCGGTCAGGGTCCGGTCCAGCGCCCGCAGGGTCAGCTTGTAGGCCAGCGACTTGCGCCCCGCCCCCAGCTGCTCCCCCTCGAACACGTCGAACAGCCGCAGCGACTCCAGCAGCTCCCCGGCACCGGCGGTCAACGCCTCGCCCAGGTCCGCCGCCGGCACCGCGTTCTCCACGACCAGGGCGACGTCGATCAGAGCCGGCGGGTACGTCGACACCGTCGGCGCCCCCGGCGCCCCCGGCAACGGCAGCGCGTCGAGCTCCAGCTCCATCGCGCAGGTCCCCTTCGGCAGGTCCAGCGCCGCGCACACGGCCGGGTGCAGCTCACCGGCGTGCCCGACGAGCGTGTCCCCGACATACAGCGCGGCACACCGCCCCGGGTGCCACGGCGCGTACTGCGCGGCGCGCACCCTCACCGGCGCGCCCGCCGCGTCCGCGACGATCCGGGCCGCCTCGACCGCGTCGGCCCAGTTCCCGGCGCGACCCTTACCCCACCAGCCGGCGGGCTCGACCTCGCCGCTGAGCACGGCCGCGACCCGCCACGGCTGGGCCGGCAGCAGGGCCTCGACGGCGGCGAGCTCCTCGGCCGACGGCCGGGCACCCACCCCCAGCTCGGGCGACGGCTGTCCGGCCGCGGCCGAGGGCTGGAACACCCGGCCGACCTCGAACAGCGCGAGGTCCCGGTTGCCCCGGCCCAGGTTGCGGGTGAGCGCGGTCAGCAGCGGGGGCAGCAGCGTGGTCCGCATCAGCGGCTCCTCGTCGCTGATCGGGTTGCGCAGCGCCACCGCGGACCGGCGCGGGTCGTCGGCGTCCAGCCCGAACGCCTCGGCGAAGTCCGCCCCGACGAACGGGTAGTTCTGCACCTCCACGTACCCGGCCTCGGCCAGGGTCCGGCCCACGGAACGGCGGCGGCGCTGCTCCGCGCTGAGCCCCCGGCCCCCGGGCGGCGCGCTGGGCAGGACGCTGGCGACCTGGTCGTACCCGTGCAGCCGGACGACCTCCTCGGTCAGGTCCGCCGGGTCGGTCAGGTCCGGGCGCCAGCTCGGCGGGACGACCCGCAGCGCGCTGTTGTCCTCGACCGCGCAGCCGACCTGTTCGAGCAGCCGGACGACCGCCGCGCGGGTGTAGTCCACTCCGGACACCCGGTTGGGCAGGTCGGCGGCCATCGTGATCGGGGCGCGGGGCAGCAGGTGGTCCACGTCGCCGATCGCCTCGTCGGGCACCCCGCCGCCGTACTCCACGAGCAGCGAGACCGCCCGCTGGATGGCCACCAGGGGCAGCTGCGGGTCCACGCCGCGCTCGAAGCGCTTGGACGCCTCGCTCGGCAGCTTGTGCCGGCGGGCCGCCCGGGCCACGGTCACCGGGTCCCAGTGCGCGGCCTCGAACAGCACGTTCACCGTCGCGTCCGACACCTCGGTCGACGCGCCGCCCATGATCGCGGCCAGCGAGACCACGCCACCGGCGCTGTCACCCGCGAGCGGGCTGGGGAGGCCGGAGTCGGCGATCACCAGGTCCTCGGCGTCGAGCTTGCGGGTCACCCCGTCCAGGGTCACCAGGGTCTCCCCCGGCATCGCCCGGCGCACGATGAGCCCGCCCTGGAGGCTGTCGGCGTCGAAGGCGTGCATCGGCTGCCCGAGGTCCATCATCACGTAGTTGGTGATGTCCACCGCGAGCGAGATCGGCCGGACGCCGGCGTGCACGAGCCGGGTCGTCAGCCACGCGGGCGACGGCCGGGTCGGGTCCACGCCGCGCACGACGCGGGTACCGAACCGGTCGCAGCCGACCGTGTCGCGCACCGTCACGGACACCGGCTCGCCGCGCCGGCCGGGGGCCTTCGCCAGGCCCGGGTCGCGGAAGTCCACGCCCAGCGCGCCGGCCAGCTCGCGGGCGATGCCCCGGGCCGAGAAGCAGTAGCCCCGGTCGGGGGTGATCGCCAGCTCGACGACGACCTCGTCCAGGCCGACGACCGGCCGGGCGTCCTGGCCGATCTCGTCCGCCAGGTCGGGCGACAGCACGATGATGCCGTCGTGGTCGTCGCCCAGCCCCAGTTCGCGCGCGGAGCAGATCATGCCGTGCGACATCCGGCCGTACGTCTTGCGCGCGCCCACGTGGAAGTCGCCCGGCAGCACGCCGCCCGGCCGGATCACCACGACGAGGTCGCCCTCGGCGAAGTTCCGCGCGCCGCACACGATGCTGGTGGGCTCGGCCTCGCCGACGTCGACCATGCAGTACCGGATGGGCTTCTTGAACTCGGTCAGTTCCTCGATCGACAGCACCCGGGCCACGACGAGCGGCCCCTGGACCGCAGCGCCCAGGTCGGACAGCTCCTCGACCTCCAGGCCCACGCTGACGAGGGCCTTCTCCAGCTCGTCGGCGGTGATGCCCGCCGGGATGTCGGCGTGCTCGCGCAGCCACGACAGCGAGATCCGCATGTCAGACCTCCATTCCGTAGGCGCGGGTGAACCGGACGTCGCCCTCGATCATGTGCCGCATGTCGGCGATCCCCGAGCGGAACATCAGGGTGCGCTCGATGCCCATGCCGAACGCGAAGCCCGAGTACACCTCGGGGTCGATGCCGCAGGACCGCAGCACCCGGGGGTTGACCATGCCGCAGCCGCCCCACTCGACCCAGCGCGGGCCGTCGCGGTGCTGCGGGAACCACAGGTCCATCTCGGCGGACGGCTCGGTGAACGGGAAGTACGACGGCCGCAGCCGGGTGCGCGCCTCGGGGCCGAACATGGCCCGCGCGAAGTGGTCCAGGGTCCCCTTCAGGTGCGCCATCGTGATGCCCTTGTCCACGACCAGGCCCTCGAACTGCGAGAACACCGGGGTGTGCGTCGCGTCGAGCTCGTCCGTGCGGTACGTCCGCCCCGGCGCCACGATGTAGATCGGCGGCTCCTGGGTGAGCATCGTGCGGATCTGCACGCTGGACGTGTGCGGGCGCAGGATCAGCTCGGGCGCGTCCACGTGGAACGTGTCCATCATCGTGCGCGCCGGGTGGTCCTTGTGGATGTTCAGCGCGTCGAAGCCGAACCAGGTGTGCTCGACGTCGGGCCCCTCGGCCACCTCGAAGCCCATCCCGACGAACAGGTCCTGGACCCGCTCGGACAGGGTGGTCAGCGGGTGCCGGGCCCCGCGCGGCCGCCGGTCGTACGGCAGCGTCACGTCCACGGTCTCCTCGACCAGGGCGCGGCGGTCCCGCTCGGCGACCAGCTCGACCTCCCGCGCCTCGTACGCCGCCTTCACGGCCTGGGCGGCGGCGTTGACCCGCTTGCCCGCGTCGGACTTGGCGGCCGGCGGCAGGGCGCCGATCTCCCGGCGGGCCAGCGAGACCGGGGACCGGTCACCGAGGTGCAGGTGCTTGCCCGCCGCCAGCGCGTCGAGGTCACCCGCCTCCGCGAACGCCTTCTCCGCCGAGGCGACGGCCTCGGCGAGCGCGGCCGGATCGAGCAGGGCGACCTGCTTGGGGTCGTAAGGATCATTGCGGTAGGTCATGACACTCCCAGAAGACTGCGACGGAAGGAGTCTAGGCGGGTACCGCGCGGGCGGTGGAGCCGGCGGGGCGGGGCGCATCGTGCCCGGGATCACGTCCCGGGTCGGGGCGCCCCGTGTCCGGGGTCACACTCCGGCTCGGGCACCTCGCGTCCGGGGTCGGACACCTCGTGCCCGGGGCGCGCGCATTCGGCCTAGAGGGGTCGCGCGGCTGGGCCGCAGCCCGCCGATGTCAGGGGAGGTCCGGGACTACGCCCGGAGCCCGCGCACGGCGGGCCGGCTAAACAGGTTCATGAAGCGGCCTCCTTCCGGCGCTGGTGACTCGCTGAAGCATACAGACACACCGCCGCGGCGGCAGCCAGGTTCAGGCTCTCCGCCCGGCCGTGCACGGGCACCCGGACCCGGGCGTCGGCGGCCTCGAGGAGCTCCGGGGGCAGGCCGTGCGCCTCGCTGCCGAACAGCCAGGCGGTGGGCGCGGCCAGCCGGCCCTCGTCCGCCAGGTCGTCGAGGTTCTCCGCGCCGTAGCCGGTGGTGGCGAACACCTGGAGCCCGGCGGCCTTCAGTGCCTCGACCGCCTCCAGCGGGGGGCAGCCGCGGACCACGTCGACGTGGAACAGGCTGCCGGCGGTGGAGCGGACGCACTTGCCGTTGTACGGGTCCACGCTCGCGTCGGTGAACACCACGGCCCCGGCGCCGGCCGCGTCGGCGGTGCGCAGCACCGTACCGGCGTTGCCGGGGTCCCGGATCTCGGCGAGGACGGCCACCAGAGCGGGGGCGGGGTCGAGCGCGGCGGCGAGGGGTACGTCGACGTAGGAGCAGACGGCCACGACGCCCTGGGGCTGCACGGTCTCGGTCAGGGAGGCCAGGCCGGCCTCGGTGACGAGGGAGATCCGGGTGCCGGCCACGGACCCGGGCCGGTCACCGCCGGGGGCGGCGTCGAGCCCGAGCCGCTCCAGTCCGGCGGCGGTGCCGAACAGCTCCACGACGACGCCGGCCGTGAGCGCCTCGCGCACCGCCTGCGGCCCCTCGGCCAGGAAGCGCCTCTCGGCGTCCGCGGACCTGCGGCGGAGCAGTTTGCGGGCAGCAGAAACCCGGGGGGTCCGCTCAGTGAACGGAGTCCCCCCGGGTGTCGTCATGCTGGTGATCAGGCGGCCTTGACGGCCTGCTGGGTCGGCGACGCCGCCCGGGCGACCTCGACGATGGCCGAGAACGCGACCGCGTCGTGCACGGCGATGTCGGCGAGGACCTTGCGGTCGACCTCGACACCGGCGAGGCGCATGCCCTCGATGAACCGGTTGTAGGTCATCCCGTTCGCGCGCACGGCGGCGTTGATACGGGTGATCCACAGCTTGCGGAACTCGCCCTTGCGCTTCCGGCGGTCCCGGTAGGCGTAGGTCATCGAGTGGAGCATCTGCTCCTTGGCCTTGCGGTACAGCCGGGACCGCTGACCGCGGTAACCCTTCGCACCCTCAAGGATCGTACGACGCTTCTTGTGGGCGTTGACCGCCCTCTTAACGCGTGCCACGGGTCTACAAACTCCTCATGTTGCGGGCCCTCGCGTCGGCGAGGGGTGGGTAAGACGGTGAAGGGTTAGCGACCCAGCAGCTTCTTGACGCGCGGGAGGTCGACCTTGTTGACCTCGACCGAGCCGGAAAGGTCGCGCTTCTCCTTGGAGGACTTGACCTCCAGCTTGGCGCGCAGGCCGGCCTGCTGCCGCATGATCTTGCCGGAGCCGGTCACCTTCACTCGCTTACGCATGCCGCTGTGGCTCTTCTGCTTCGGCATCGATTACTCCCCTGGTGCTGAAAAAAGATGGTTATTCGGTCGGCGTCGCGTCGGCAGCGGGGGCCTCGGCCTCGACCGGGGCGTCCACACCGAGCTCGTCGGTCTCGTCCTCGGAGCCCGACTTGATGGCGGCTGCCTTCACCGCGCGGTGCGGCGCGATAACCATGATCATGTTCCGCCCGTCCTGCTTAGGGGCGGATTCGACAAAACCCTGGTCCGTGATCTCCTCGGCGAGCTTGCGCAGCAGCCGGAAACCCAGCTCCGGACGGCTCTGCTCACGGCCGCGGAACATGATGGTGACCTTGACCTTGTCTCCGGCCTTCAGGAACCTCACGACGTGACCCTTCTTGGTCTCGTAGTCGTGAATGTCGATCTTCGGGCGGAGCTTCATCTCCTTGATGACGGTCTGCTGCTGGTTCCGCCGAGCCTCACGCGCCTTCAGCGCGGCCTCGTACTTGAACTTGCCGTAGTCCATGAGCTTGCACACGGGTGGGCGAGCCATGGGTGCGACCTCGACCAGATCCAGGTCGACATCCGAAGCCAGCTGCAGTGCCTGCTCCAGCGGGACAATGCCCACCTGCTCACCCTGCGGACCGACCAAACGGACCTCTCGTGCGCGGATCTGCTCGTTAACGCGGACGTCGGCGCTGATGGGGCCTCCTCGAATCCATACCTAATCAAGAGCGTCGGCCGTCAAACGCGAAAAAAGCCCCAGCGCATGCTGGGGCCCCACTGCCGATCGTGTGTCCGTTGAGGGACACGAAAGTCAACCCCCAACTGTGGGGGCTATCTCTCTGACCGGACCCGGACGCCGTGGGCGACTCGGGTGGGAGCGGGGCTCCGCTTTGACTGCCGGCCGCTCGATCTACGGAGAACGAGAGGGACGGCGTGGTCGACTGAGCTAGCGTACCAGAGCGGCGGAGTGCAGTGCGCGCAGGCCACGGACCGCCTCGACGGCCCGGCCCTTGTCGGCGGCCTGCACCGCCATGATCGCGACCACCTCGTCGTCGACCAGCTCCAGGCTCGCCCACGGGTTGCCCTGGTCGAACCGGATCTCCCGGACCAGGTCCCACGGCAGGTCGTACGAGCCGAAGAGGTTGCGGATCCGGATGCTGCCGGCGTCGGCCCACACCCGGGGCCGGGTGAACCACAGGATGGCCACCGCGCCGAGCAGGCCCAGGACGATCATCGCCACCTGGTCGCCGACCCCGAACACGGCGACGCCCTCGCTCTGGCCGCGCAACCCGACCGCGACGACGGTGAAGATGACGGCCACCGCGACGGCGGCCGTCCAGCAGACGAACTTGACGCGGTAGGGCTGGGCGGTGATCACGGGACCGACCCTACAGCCCGGAACGCGGGGCGACGGCGGTGCCCGGCACGGCGACCGGGCACCGAACGGCCGGATCCCGAACGGCCGGGCACCGAACGGCCGGGCACCGAACGGCCGGATGCCAAACGGCCGGACGCCGAACGGCCGGACGCCGAACGGCCGGAGTCAGAGCCGGCACGCGTGGATGCTGGTCACCAGGATCCCCCGGGCCCCCAGCTCGTACAGCTCGTCCATGATCCGGTGCGAGTCGGCCAGCAGGACCATCGCCTGCACCGCCACCCAGCCCTCGCGGTGCAGCGGCGAGATCGTCGGCGACTCGATGCCCGGGGTGAGCGCGCACGCGTCCTCGAGCATGTCGGCGCGCACGTCGTAGGCGAGCATCACGTACCGGCGGGCGACGAGGACGCCCTGCAGGCGGCGGAGCAGCTGGGCGGTGCCCCCGTTGGAGGCCGCGCCGGCCCGGCGGATCAGGATCGCCGTGCTCTCCAGCAGCGGGTCGCCGAACACCTCCAGGCCGGCCTGGCGCAGGGTGGCGCCGGTGGACACCACGTCGGCGATGACGTCGGCCACGCCGAGGCCGATCGCGTTCTCCACGGCGCCGTCGAGCCGGATCACCGTGGCGGTCTCGCCCTTGGCCTCCAGGTCGCGCTGGACCAGTTCCGGGTACGAGGTGGCGATCCGCTGGCCGCCGAGCTGGGGCTTGGCGCCGATCCGGGTCGCGTACCGGAACGTGGAGCGGCCGAAGCCGAGGTCCAGCAGTTCCTCCGCGCCCGCGCCGGCCCCGTTGTCGCGGACCAGGTCCCGGCCGGTGATGCCGAGGTCCAGGTCGCCGGAGCTGACGTAGGTGGCGATGTCGCGGGGGCGCAGGTAGAAGAACTCGACGTCGTTGTCGACGTCCAGGCAGGTCAGGTCGCGTTCGGCGGGGCGCTGGCGGTAGCCGGCCTCGCGGAGCATTTCCTGGGCGGGGGCCGAGAGGCCACCCTTGTTGGGCAGGGCGATACGCAGCATTCTCTTATCCTTTGTCCGATTTTTGACGGGGCAGAGGATCAGAGATGTCGGTACACGTCCTTGAGCTCCAGGCCACAGGCCAGCATCAGCACCTGGGCGTGGTAGAGCAGCTGGGAGATCTCCTCGGCGGCCCGCTCGGGGCCCTCGTGCTCGGCGGCCATCCAGGACTCGGCGGCCTCCTCGACGACCTTCTTGCCGATCGTATGCACGCCGGCGTCCAGGGCGGCCACGGTCCCCGAGCCGGGGGTCCGGGCCGCGGCGGTCGCCGACAACTCCACGAACAGCTCCTCGAAGGTCTTCACCCGCCCGATTCTGCCAGCCGGCCGCCGCGCCCGCCGACCGCCCCGCGCGCCACCACATCCCGGGACACGTCCGACCACGTCACACCCCTCCCACCCCGAAGATCCACTTTCGGGTACCGGCGGAGCCGCGCCCACCCGGCCGAAGTTGATCGAGGCGCAGCCCGGGCGCGGACGGCCCGTTCGCCGTAATCTCGGTCACATGAACTCGCGTGCGGATGTCGTCATCGTCGGTTCGGGGCACAACGGGCTGGTCGCGGCGGTGATCCTCGCCCGGGCGGGGCTCGACGTCGTGGTCTGCGAGGCGGCGGAGGTGATCGGCGGGGCCACCCGGACCGAGCACCCGTTCCCGAAGGTGCCGGGCCTGGGCCACTCCACGGGGTCGTACCTGCTGGGCCTGATGCCCCCCGAGCTGCTGCACTCCCTGGACCTGCGCATCCCCACCCTGCGCCGCGAGCCGCACTACTTCCTCCCGACCCCGGGCGGCCCGGGCTCGCCGTACCTGCTGTTCGGGTCGGACGCCGCGCGGACGCGTACCCAGATGGCGGAGTTCTTCTCCCCCGCCGACGTGGCCGCCGACGAGGCGATGCAGGCCGAGCTGGCGCTGCTCCGCGAGGACCTGGCCCCGGCGTGGCTGGCCGAGCCGGGCTCGGTCGAGGAGACCGCCGAGCGCTACATCCGCCCCGCGCTGCGCGAGGTGTTCGTGAACCTGGTCCGGGGCTCGGTCGCCGACCACCTGGACCGGTTCGGGTTCGCCTCGGAGCTACTGGTGTCGATGTACGCGGTCACCGACGGCCTGTCCGGCCTCAACGCCGGCCCCGACGACCCGGGCACCGGACACAACTTCCTGGTGCACAACATGTGCCGGCTGCCCGGGGCCGACGGCACGTGGATGATCGCGGCCGGCGGGATGGGCTCGGTGTCGCGGACGTTCGCGGAGGCCGCCGTGCACGCCGGCGCGACGATCCGGACCAACGCGCGGGTCGCGAGGGTGGACACGGTCGGCGGCTCCGTGCGCGGGGTGGTGCTCGCCGACGGGGAGGAGATCGCGGCGTCGGTGGTGCTGGGCGCGTGCGACCCGTACCAGTTGATGACGCTCGCGGAGCTGCCCGTCGACCTGAGCATGCACATGGAGTCGGTACGCCGGACCGGCACGACGCTCAAGGTGAACCTGGCGCTGCGCGACCTGCCGACGTTCGACTGCCTGCCCGAGGGCGAGCGCAGCCCGTTCGGGTCGACGATCCACCTGCTGCCGGGCTCGGACGGCTCCGGTTCCCCGATGGCGGAGCTGCGCCGGATGTGGGCGGACGTGCAGGCGGGCAGGCTGCCGGACGAGCCGACCATCGAGTGGTACGTGCACACCACGGTCGACCCGTCGCTCCAGGACGCCGACGGCCACCACTCCTCGGCCCTGTTCGTCCAGTCGGTGCCGTACTCCCCCGTCGACCCCGACTGGGACTCCTACGTGACCCACCTGCTGTCGATCTGCGACCGGTACGCCCCGGGCACGTCCGACCTGGTCGACGACGTGTTCGCGCTGACGCCGCGCGGGATCGAGGAGCACTTCGGGATCACCGGCGGGCACATCCACCACGTGGACAACACGGTGTCCTTCAGCGACCGGATGCCCTACGCGACGGGCGTCCCGGGCCTGTACGCCGGCAGCGCCGGTTGCCACCCGGCGGGGAGCGTGATCGGGGCGGCGGGGCACAACGCGGCGAAGCGGATCCTGCGCGACATGGGCCGCTGACCCGGACCCGGCCCGACGAGGACCGGGAGTCCCCCGAAAAACTCTAGCTAGGTAGTGACAAACCTTCCGCTACCTAGCTAGAGTTTTGGCCATGGCCCGTGATCCCCGCATGACACCCCAGACCATCGCGGTCCTCGACGTGCTGCGCGCCGACATCGCCACCCCGCGCTACGGCCGCGACATCGGCGCCGAGGCCGGGCTGAAGTCCGGCACGGTGCAGCCGATTCTCGCCCGCCTCGAACAGGCCGGCTGGGTGGAGAGCTTCTGGGAGGAACCGCAGGCCCACGAGGACCAGGGCCGGCCGCGGCGGAGGTACTACCGGTTCGCCCCCGGCGGCGCCGAACGCGCCCACCTCGCCATCGCCCGGGCGCGGCACACCGCCTCCCCGACCGGCTCGGCGCTCCCCCAGGCCGGCCCCGCCGGGAGCCCCGCGTGAACCGGTCCGACGGCGCCGGCGTCCGCACCGCCGCGGCCGGGATCGGCACCACCACGGCCGGGACCGGCGCCGCCCTCACCGCCTGTGTCGTCGCGGGGGTCGCCTCCGGCCTCGGCGCGGGGGTCGCCGACGCCGCCCGGAACGGCTCCCACGCCTCCGCCCTGGTCAGTTTCGCCGCCGTCGCCATCGGCACCTTCGGCATCATCGGCATGGCCGTCCTGGGCGGCGACGGTCTCGCGTCCGGCGGGCGGCGGGCTCTCGCGTGGTTGCGGCTGGTGGCCTCGGCGGCCCTGCCGAAGGACCGGTCGGCCGCTGTCCGGCAGCCGTGGTGGCGGCGCAACCGGTACGTGGAGGAGTTCCTCGCCAACGCCCTCGACGACCGGGCCGAGGGCGCGCCCTGGTGGCGGCAGCTGGCCTACTGGGCCCGGGTCCTGCTGTGCGGCGCCCCGGCCCTGGCGGTCACCATGCTGCCGCGCCCCCGCGGGGTCCGCGACTAGCACCACCTCGCGCGCCGGCCCGACGCGCGAGCCCCGAAACGGTCCGCACGGGCCCGGTTCCCTTGGACAGGCCCGGCCCGCGCGGACCATTCCCGAAACGGAGACACCCCATGCCGACGCACTGGGTCCCCACCACCATCATCCTCGGCTACACCGCCCTCGTCACCCTCCTGGCCCTGGCCGGCGCGTTCAGCCACACGGCCGGACGCCGCGACGCCGCCTACCGGATCCTGCGGGTGCTGCTCCCCTGGTCCGTGCTCGCCACGATCGTCGAGGCCCGCCTCGCCCGCACGGGCACCTGACGGACGCGCGCGGGCATCCGCACGCGAAGGTGCCGCCGACCGGATCCGGTCGGCGGCACCTGTCGTGCGTGGCTAGGCGAGCTTGCGCAGCGTCAGGGCCGCGTCCAGCACCGCCACCGTCGTCGACCAGCCCTTGTCCTCCGAGGAGTCCGGCAGGCCGGCCCGGTCGATGGCCTGCTCGAGGGTGTCCACGGTGAGCACCCCGTGCCCGACCGGGGTGTGCGCGTCGAGCGCCACCCGGGTCAGGCCCTGGGTCACCGAGTCGCACACGTAGTCGAAGTGCGCGGTGTCGCCACGCACGACGACACCGAGTGCGACCACCGCGTCGTAGTACCGGGCGAGGGCCTGGGCGACGACCGGCAGCTCGACCGACCCGGCGACCCGGTGCACCGCGACCTCGGTGACGCCGCAGGCCTTCGCCGCCGCCTCCGCCCGGGCCACGAGCTGGTCGGTCAGGTCGCCGTGCCAGCGGGCGGCCACGATGCCGAGCCGCAGCCCGGTGGCGTCCACGTTCTCGAGGGCGTCGGCCCCGAAGCCGGCCATCAGACGGTCTCCTTCGGCTCGATGTCGAGGAGGTGGCCCATCCGGTCGCGCTTCGTCGTCAGGTACGTGCGGTTCTCGGCCGTGACCCGGCTGGGCATGGGTACCCGGCCGACGACCTCCAGGCCGTAGCCCTCCAGTCCGGCGCGCTTGGCCGGGTTGTTCGTGAGCAGCCGCATCGACTTGACGCCCAGGTCGGCGAGGATCTGCGCGCCGGTGCCGTAGTCGCGGCCGTCGGCGGGCAGGCCCAGGTCCAGGTTCGCGTCCACGGTGTCGCGGCCGAGGTCCTGCAGCTGGTACGCCTGGAGCTTGTGCAGCAGGCCGATCCCGCGCCCCTCGTGGCCCCGGACGTACAGCACGATCCCCCGGCCCTCCTCGGCGACCAGGCCGAGCGCGGCGTGCAGCTGCGGGCCGCAGTCGCAGCGCAGCGAGTCGAACACGTCGCCGGTGAGGCACTCGGAGTGCACCCGGACCAGCACGTCCTCGCCGTCGCCGATGTCGCCGTAGACGAGGGCGATGTGCTCGGCGGTGGGGTGGTCGGCCACCTCGTACCCGATGGCCCGGAACTCGCCCATCGGGAGCGGGAGGCGGGCGTCGGCCGCGCGGACCACCTGCTTCTCCGTCCGCCGCCGGTAGGCGATCAGGTCGGCGATCGAGATCAGCAGCAGGCCGTGGTCCTCGGAGAACTTCCGCAGGTCGGGCAGGCGCATCATCGTGCCGTCGTCGTTGACCAGCTCGCAGAGCACCCCGGCGGGCCGCAGCCCGGCCAGCACGGCCAGGTCGATGGCGGCCTCGGTGTGCCCGGGACGGCGCAGGACGCCGCCGGTCTTGGCGCGCAGCGGCACGACGTGGCCGGGGCGGGACAGGTCCGACGGGACGGTGTCCGCCGAGGCCAGCAGCCGGATGGTGTGCGCCCGGTCGGCGGCGGAGATGCCGGTGGAGACGTTCTCGCGGGCGTCCACGGTCACCGTGTACGCCGTGCCGCGCCGGTCCTGGTTGGTGTGGTACATCGGCGGCAGTTCGAGCCGGTCGGCCTCGGCCTCGGTGAGCGGCGCGCAGATGTAGCCGGAGGTGTAGCGGACCGTGAAGGCCAGCAGTTCGGGGGTCGCGAGCTCGGCGGCGAAGATGAGGTCGCCCTCGTTCTCGCGGTCCTCGTCGTCCACCACCACCACGGGCTTCCCGGCGGCGACGGCCGCGACGGCGTCCTCGATCGATGCGAAGGTCATGAGGTCCTCACCAGCTTCTCGACGTACTTGGCGATCACATCGATCTCGAGGTTGACCTGCTCGCCGACGGCCTTGCGGCCCAGCGTGGTCACGTCGACCGTGGTCGGGATGAGGCTGACGGTGAAGCTGCCGTCGTCGATCACGGCGACGGTCAGCGAGATGCCGTCGACGGTGATCGAGCCCTTCTCCACGACGTACCGGTTGAGGTCGGCCGGCAGCGTGATCCGGACGTCCTCCTGCATCTCGCCGGGCGTCCTCGACAGGATCGTGCCGACCCCGTCGACGTGGCCCTGCACGAGGTGCCCGCCGAGGCGGGTCGAGAGGGTGGCGGCGCGCTCCAGGTTGACCCGGTCGCCGACACTGATCGCGCCCAGCGAGCTGCGGTCGAAGGATTCCTTCATGACATCTGCGGTGAACGAGTCGCGCTCGACCGTGACGACGGTCAGGCACACGCCGTTGACGGCGATCGAGTCGCCGTGCCCCGCGTCGGAGGTGACTTTCGGTCCCCGGACGGTGAGGACGGCGCCCGCGCCGTGCCACTCCAGGGCCGTGATTTCGCCGAGTTCCTCGACGATTCCCGTGAACATCTGATCCATACCCCTTGTGAAATAGGGGCGCAGGGGCACGGGACGCCCGGATACGCGGAAGCGCACGGACGGACCCTGCCTCCGCGCGCTGAACTCCCATCCGGACTCTCACCGTCGGCCCCGAGATTTCATCGGGTCAACCGGTCACTGGCTGTGACCGGGTCGCGGGCTCTCACCGCCGGTTCGGAATTGCACCGACCCCGCCAGCGCGTGGTGGGTTCTCCGGCCAGTCTGACACGGCCGGAACGCTTGGCGGTATCGCGAGAATGCGGGGAGACAGACCTCACATCGGATGGGTACGGGTACCGTGGGCCCCGTGAGGTCCAAGGTGCCGATTGTCCTGTTGATCCCGGCTCTGCTGGGTCTGGGCCTTCTCGTGCTGCCCCTGGTGGGCCTGCTGGTCCGCGCGCCGTGGGCCACCCTGGGCCCGCGCCTGGCCGAGCCGACGGTGCTCGCCGCGCTCCGGCTGTCCCTGGTCACCGCCAGTATCGCGACCGTGGTGTCCCTGCTCCTGGGCGTGCCGCTGGCGTGGCTGCTGGCCCGGGTCGAGTTCACCGGGCGGCGGCTGGTCCGGGCGCTCGTCACCCTGCCGCTCGTGTTGCCGCCCGTCGTCGGGGGCGTCGCGCTGCTCCTGGTGTTCGGGCGCAACGGGCTGCTCGGCGGCGCGCTGGAGTCGGTCGGGGTGACGCTGCCGTTCAGTACGGCCGGGGTGGTGCTGGCCGAGACGTTCGTGGCGATGCCGTTCCTGGTGATCGCCGTGGAGGGCGCGCTGCGGGGCGCCGACCGCAGGTACGAGGAGGCGGCCGCCACGCTCGGCGCGAGCCGGTTCACCACGTTCCGCCGGGTGACGCTGCCGATGATCGGGCCGGGGATCGCCGCCGGGGCGGTGCTGTGCTGGGCGCGGGCGCTGGGCGAGTTCGGGGCGACGATCACGTTCGCCGGCAACTTCCCGGGGCGGACCCAGACGATGCCGCTGGCCGTGTACCTGGCCCTGGAGACCGACCCGGCCGCCGCGATCACCCTGAGCCTGCTGCTGCTCGCCGTCAGCGTCGTGCTGCTCGCGCTGCTCCGGGAGAGGTGGGTGTCGTGAGCTCCGCCCCGGGTCCACGCACCGGTCGCGCCCCGGACGGGGTGGCGTCGTGAGCGGGTTGCGGGCGCGGTTGCGGGTGCGGCTGGTGGATGTCGAGCTGGACCTCGCCGCCGGGGAGACCGTGGCCCTGCTCGGGCCGAACGGCGCCGGCAAGTCCACCGTGCTGCGCGCCCTCGCCGGGTTGCTGCCGGCCGGCGGGGAGATCACGGTGGGCGGCGAACGGATCGAGGGGCTGGCTCCGGAGTACCGCAGAATCGGGGTGGTCTTTCAGGATTATCTGCTCTTTCCGCACCTGTCGGCCGTGGACAACGTCGCCTTCGGGCCCCGGTGCGCGGGCATGTCCCGGGCGCGGGCCAGGGCGCTGGCCACGGACTGGCTGGAGCGGGTCGGGCTCGGCGGGCAGCTGCGGTCGCGGCCCGGGCAGCTGTCCGGCGGCCAGGCCCAGCGGGTCGCGCTCGCCCGGGCACTGGCCACCGGGCCCCGGCTGCTGCTCCTCGACGAACCCCTCGCCGCGCTCGACGTGCGCAGCCGGCTGGAGATCCGGGCCGAACTGCGCCGGCACCTGGCCGCCTTCGCCGGGGCGGCGCTGCTCGTCACCCACGACCCGCTCGACGCGATGACCCTCGCGGACCGGATCCTGATCATCGAGGACGGCCGGATCACCCAGGAGGGCAGCCCGGTGGAGATCACCTCGCGGCCGCGGACCGAATACGTGGCCACGCTGGTGGGCCTGAACCTGTACCGGGGGGTGGCCCGGGACGGGGTGGTGGTCGCGCTGGCACCGGTCGGGGGCACGACCGGGATCCCTGCGGACGGGCCGGTGTCCCTGACCGCCGGCGAGGCGCTCACCGGGGACGTGTTCGTCGCGTTCCCGCCGTCGGCCGTGGCCCTGTTCCGGGACCGGCCCGACGGCAGCCCCCGCAACGTGTGGCCCGGGCGGGTGGCGGCCGTGGACCAGCACGGGGACAAGGTGCGGGTCCGGCTCGACGGGGAGCTGCCGGTCGCGGCCGACGTGACGGCGGCGGCGCTCGCCGCGCTGGAGCTGGAGCCCGGGACGCCGGTGTGGGCCGCCGTGAAGGCCACCGAGACCCACATCTACCCGGCCTGACCGACCCGGCCTCGGCGACCAGGTCAGGACGCCGGACCGCCATTCCGGGTCAGAACCCGGACCACCGCCTCCGGGTTGTCCAGGGTGATGTTGTGCCCGGCGTCCGGCACGGCCACGACCCGCACGCCCGCCGCGACGAGCTCCGCCTCCCCGGCCAGTCCACCGTCGGACGCCGGGTAGAGGAACGTCCGGGGCAGGTCGAGCCGGAGCAGGTGCTCGCGGAACGTCCGGCCGTCGACGGTCCCGCGCACCAGGTGCGCGGCGCTGCGGTACAGCGCCTCGGGGCCGGCGAGCCGCATCGTGGCCGCCCAGTGCGGGCCCGCCGCGGCCAGGACCTCGGCGTGGCCGCCGGCGAGGAACTCCTCCTCCGTGTACGTCGCGATGCCGCTGCTGCCCGGCCCGCGCGTCGGGACCCGCGGGTCGAGGTTGGCGTCCACGAGGACCAGGCGCGCCACGAGGTGCGGGTGCCGGACGGCGAGGGCGACCGCGACCGCCCCGCCCATGCTGTGCCCGACCACCTCGGCCGCGCGGACCCCGGCGGCGGTCAGCGCGGCGGCGACGGTGTCGGCGTGCTCACCGGGGGTGTAGTCGGCGTCCGCCGGGCGGTCGCTCAACCCGAAACCGAGCAGATCCACCAGGAGGGTACGGCGGTCCGCGAGGTCCGGGTGGGTGACGACGCCGGTGAAGTACGGGCCGGAGGCCGCGCCCAGGCCGTGCAGGCAGACGAGGACGTCGTCGGGCGTCCCGGCGGCCGGAGCGCCGGTGGCGGGTAGTTCGGTCCAGCGGATCCGGGATCCGTCGGGGCGGACCTGGGCGTCGCGCATCTGTCGTTCTCCCTCGGTCGGGGTGGCGGCCCCCGGGCGGAGCCGCGCCCAAGATACCCAGATACCGAGGTATCTTGTCAACGAGATATCCGCCGGCCGGAGGCATGGGAGGATGGGCCCATGCTCGAACTCGCGATCCTCGGCTTCCTGCACGACGAGGCCCTGCACGGCTACGACCTCCGGAAACGCATAGCCGCGCTCACCGGTCACGTCCGCCCGATCGCCGACGGCACGCTGTACCCGGCGATCAAGCGCCTGGAGTCCGCCGGGCTGCTGCGCCGCGACACCCAGCCCGGTCAGGTCGCCGCGCCCCGGCACATGCTGACGCTGACCCCCGAGGGCCGGACCGAGCTGCGCCGCCGGCTCCGCGAGCCCGCCGAGCTGTTCGTCACCGACGAGAACCGGTGGTTCACGGTGCTCGCGTTCCTGCGGCACCTCGACGACCCCGCCGACCAGGCGGCCGTGCTCCGGCGGCGACTCGACTTCCTCACCCGGCCGGCGAGCTTCTTCTGGGACGGGGACCGCCCGCTGCGGGCGAGGGACTTCGAGGACCCGTTCCGCCAGGGGCTGTTCACGATCGCGACGGCGACGAGCCAGACGGAGCTGCGCTGGCTGCGCGCGACCCTGGCGGAGCTGGACCCGACGACCTAGGCGGAGCCCCGCTCCGGACCGCGCGCGCCGGCCCCGGCACGTGGGCGTTCCCCCGCTCCGGACCGCGCGCCGGCCTCGGCACGTGGGCGTTCCCCCGTTCCGGTCCAGTGCGGAATGCGGCCACTTTGCCGGAACTTTCACCGAGCGCGTTGATGTGCGTGCAATGCGCAACCGTCCTGCGCGCCCTCCCGCCCCGCCGCACGAGACATGCTCACATCCTGCGCGTTCGGTGATTGATTTATCTACACCCTTGAGTGTGCGTGAGCGTGCTCATATCCTGCCCGGAACACGCACGAACACGCACGTTCCTGGGAGGACACATGAAAGCTCTCCGATGGGCGCTGGGCGGGATGCTGGTGGCCCTGGCCCTGCCGGCCACCCCCGTCGCCGCCGCCCCCGCGGCCGCCGCCGGTCCACCGCAGACGGTGCCGGCGCTGCGCGAATGGACGGCAGGCACGGGCTCGTACACGTTCGGGACCGCGAGCCGGATCACCGTCGACGCCGCCTACGCGGGCCGGCTCGCCGACGAGGCCCAGGTGCTCGCCGACGACCTCAGGGACCTGACCGGGCGGACCGTCGCGGTGGTCACCGGCTCCCCCGCCACCGGGGACCTGCACCTGACCCTGGGCGCGACGGTGCCGGCCGAGGGCTACACCATGACGGTGGGCACGGCGCTGACGGTCCGGGGCTCCGACGACGCCGGGACGTTCTACGGCACCCGTACCGTGCTGCAGCTGCTCAAGCAGTCCACGAGCGTGCCGGTCGGCTCGGCGCGGGACTGGCCGACCAAGGGCGAGCGCGGTCTGATGATCGACCAGGGCCGCAAGTTCTTCACCGTGGACTGGGTGCGCAAGCACATCAGGGAGCTGGCGTACCTCAAGCTGAACTCGTTCCACTTCCACCTGTCCGACACCTACGGGTTCCGGCTGGAGAGCGCCACGCACCCCGAGCTGACCTCGGCCGCGCACTACTCCAAACAGGACATCCGTGACCTGGTGGCGCTCGGCGAGAAGTACCACATCGCGATCGTGCCCGAGATCGACATGCCCGGGCACATGAACACCACCCTCACCGCGCACCCCGAGCTGAAGCTCAAGAGCAAGTCCGGCGTGGTCAGCAACGACTTCATCGACCTGTCCATGGACGCCAGCTACACGCTGATCCGGGACGTGATCACCGAGTACCTGCCGCTGTTCCCGGGGCCGTACTGGCACATCGGGGCGGACGAGTACGTCACCGACTACAGCCAGTACCCCCAGCTGGGCACCTACGCCAAGGCGCACTACGGCGCGAACGCCACGGCGAAGGACACCTACTACGGGTTCGTCAACTGGACCAACGACATCGTGCGCGCGGGCGGCAAGACGCTGCGGATGTGGAACGACGGCATCAAGTCCGGCGACGGCACCATCGCGCCGGCCAGCAACATCACGGTCGACTTCTGGTACAACTACGGCCTCAGTCCCCAGGCGCTCCTCGACCGGGGCCACACGGTCGCCAACCAGTCCTGGACCCCCACCTACTACGTGCTCGGCGGCGCGAAGCCGGACACCCGGTGGATGTACGAGACCTGGACCCCCGAGCGCTTCGAGGGCAACCAGACCACCAACGCCCCGGCCCGCAACCTGGGCTCCTCCATCCACGTCTGGTGCGACAACCCGAACGCGGAGTCCGAGGACCAGATCGCGGCGGGGATCCGGTTGCCGCTGCGGGCGCTGTCCCAGCAGGTGTGGGGCTCGCCGAAGCTGGTGGCCACCTACGCGCAGTTCACCCCGATCGCCGACCTGGTCGGGCGCGCGCCGGGCTGGCCGTCCTCCGGGACCCCGGGCAACCTCGCGCTCGGTCGGCCGGTGACCGCGTCGTCCACGGAGACCGCGAACTTCCCGGCCGGCTACGCGGTCGACGGCGACCAGGGCACCCGGTGGGCGTCCGGCTACTCCGACGCCTCGTGGATCCGGGTCGACCTCGGCAGCAGCCAGCCCGTGTCGCGGGTCGTGCTGCGCTGGGAGGCCGCGTACGGCAGGGCCTACAAGATCCAGACATCGAACGACGACGCCACCTGGACCACCGTCAACACGACCACCAACTCCGACGGCGGGGTCGACGACCTCGCGGTCACCGGCACCGGCCGCTACATCCGGATGCAGGGCACCACCCGCGCCACCACCTGGGGCTACTCCCTCTTCGAGTTCGAGGTGTACGGCGCGGCGGGCGGCACGTACACGATCGCGACCGGCGGGAAGGCCCTGGACAACCCGGGCAGCTCCGGGACGGCCGGCACCCGGCTGATCACCTGGGCCGCGCACGGCGGGACGAACCAGCAGTGGAAGGCCACCCCGCAGGCCGACGGCACGGTCACCCTTTCCAACGGGGCCTCGGGGCTGTGCGCGGACGTCAGCGGCACCGCCGTCGTCCAGAACCCCTGCTCAGGGGCTACCAGTCAGAAGTGGAGGATCACCGGGGCGGTCGTCGCCACCCCGGGCGGGCTGGTCCTCACCACGGCGTCCACCGCGGACAACGCACTGGTGTCGGTGGCCGCCGACACCGGTGCGGCGTTGCAGCGGTGGACGCTGACCGCCGTGTGACCTCCGGCGCGCCCTGACGGTCAGGCCAGGGCGTGCGCCAGGTTGCGCAGCGTGGCGCGCATCCCGGCCCGGTTCCGCTCCGCGCGGTCCGTGGCCGGGGTGCCGCTGAACAGCAGGCCCAGGGTCGCCACCAGCCGGCCGCGCCAGTCCGCGCGCCGCTGGTCCTCCCAGAACTCGGTGACCTCGGTGCCGCCGGGGACGGCCGCGAGCCGGTAACCCCAGCGGGCGACGGGCAGGCCGAAGGTGGACACGTCGAAGGCGTACTCCCGGCCCGGGGTCGCGGCGACCACCCGGCAGTTCGTGAACCAGACGAAGGCGGCGCGGCGGTTCCAGCCGGTGAACCGGTCGCCGACCCGCTGGCCCCGGCCCCACACCGAGAAGCACTCGGGGCTGAACTCGGCCATCCGGCGCGGGTCGCCCACCAGGTCGTAGACGTCGCCGGCCGGGGCGGCGATCACGAGCTTCTCGCTGAGGGTGCGCACGCGGTCCATGGGGGCACTCTAGAGGGTGCGCGTACCCCTCGAAATCGGCTCTGTGTCCTATATCCGGCGGCGGTCGACGGCCACGTGCGAACCCGGCACGCTCTTCGCCACCGACTTCATCTCCGTGGCGACCGCGACCACCTCGGCGGGATCGCGGAACCGGCGGTGCCCGGAGACGGCCACGCCCACCGACAGCGTCGCCAGGCCCCACTCGTGCTTCACGCCCCGGCGGTCGACGCTGACCAGGTAGCCGCGCGCGGCGTGCTCGGGGTCGTACAGCGCCGGGACCCGGCGTTCGAACTCACCGATCACGCCCTCGACCAGGTCCGACACCCGCTCGGGCGGACAGATCAGCAGGAAGTCGTCGCCGCCGACGTGGCCGAGGAAGGTCGGGGCGGGCTCCCGGGACGCGGCGGACCGCAGCACCGCCGCGAGCAGCAGGATGAGCTCGTCGCCCCGGACGAAACCGTAGGCGTCGTTGACGCTCTTGAACCGGTCGATGTCCACGTAACACACCGCGAAGGGGGCGTCGCCGTCGATCCTGCGGCTGATCTCCCGCCGGATGCGGGTGTTGCCGGGCAGCCCCGTCAGCGGGGACGCCTCGCGCAACTCCCGGAGCCTGCTCCGGCGGACGATACGGATCACGGCGTCGGCGCCGCCAGGGCACGCAGGCGCTGCACGGCGGCGGCGCGGTCGGCGCAGTCGTAGACGGCGGTGCCGGCGACGAACGCGTCGGCCCCGGCCTCGGCGGCGGCGCCGATGGTGCTCTCCTTGATGCCGCCGTCCACCTCGATCCGGATGTTCAGGTGCCCGGAGTTGACGTGCTTGCGGGCCACCCGGACCTTGTCCAGCAGCTCGGGCATGAACGACTGGCCGCCGAACCCGGCCTTGATCGTCATGATCAGCAGGGTGTCGAAGTGCGGGAGCAGCTCGAGGTACGGCTCGACCGGGGTGTCGCGGTCGATCGCCAGCCCGGCCAGCGCGCCGGCCGCCCGGATGTCGCGCCCCACGGCCGCCGGGTCGTCGGTCGCCTCCGCGTGGAAGGTGACGTTGTACGCGCCGGCCTCCGCGTAGCCCGGGGCCCAGCGGTCCGGGTTGTCGATCATCAGGTGGCAGTCGAGCGGCAGCGTGGTCGCGGCGAGCAGGCTCTTGACAACCGGCAAGCCAAATGTCAGATTTGGTACAAAATGGTTGTCCATCACATCGACGTGCGCCCAGTCGGCCGCGCCCTCGATGGCACGTACCTCGTCGGCGAGGTGGGCGAAGTCCGCAGACAGAATGCTGGGCGCGATGATGTACGACACGCGCACAGTCTACGGAGAGTTCACACGATGTATTCGGTGAGTAGGATCACCGAATCCGGCTGACCCCTAGCCCACCCTGCGCAGAAGCGCCAGGAACATGGCATCCGTCCCGTGCCGGTGCGGCCACAGCTGCACCGTCGGCCCGTCGCCCAGCCCCGGCATCCCGGCCGGCAGGAACTCCCGCGCGTCCAGCAGCTCCAACGGGATCTTCGACTTGCGCAGCGTCTCCATCACGGTCATCCGGGTCTCGGTCACGTGCGGCGAACACGTCACGTACCCGACGATCCCGCCGACCCGGACCGCGCGCACGGCGGCGGCCAACAGCTCGCGCTGCAACTTCGTCAGCGGCGGCAGGTCCGACGGCATCCGGCGCCACCGGGCCTCCGGGCGGCGGCGCAGCGCGCCCAGCCCCGTGCACGGCGCGTCCACCAGCACCCGGTCGAAACCCTGCTCCACCAGGTCCGCGTCCTCGCCGACCGTGCGGCCGTCGGCGTGCTTGACGTACACCGGCAGGCCCCGGGTGGCCTTCGCGACCAGCTCGGCGCGGTGCGCGGTGACCTCGACGGCGAGCACGTCGGCACCCCGCTGCGCCCCGAACGCGCCCAGCAGGCCCGCCTTGCCGCCCGGCCCCGCGCACAGGTCCAGCCAGCGGTCGTCCTGGCCCTGGACCGGCACGTTCACCACGGCGGTGGCGACCAACTGGCTGCCCTCGTCCTGCACGTGCGAGCGGCCCTTGTGAATCGAGGACAGCGCCCCCGGGTCGCCGCCGGCCAACGTCACCGCGTACGGCGACCACTGCCCCGCCGACCCGCCCGACTCGGCCATCAGCTCTTCCTGGGTGATCTGCCCGGGCCGCGCCGCCAGGTGCACCGGCGGGCGCACGTTGTCGGCCTCCAGCAGGGCGGTGATCTCCCCGGCGTCCTTGCCCAGCGCGTCGGTGAACGCCCGCACGATCCACTCCGGGTGCGCGGTCCGCGCCGCCAGGTTGCCCGCCGGGTTCTCACCCGCGTCCGGCGCGACCGTGGTCAGCCAGTCCTCGAGGGTGTGCTCGGAGATCCGGCGCATGATCGCGTTGGCGAACTTCGCCGCCCCGTCGTTGACGGTCTCCCGGACCAGGGTCACCGTCGTGTCCACCGCCGCGTGCGGGGGGACCCGGGTGTACAGCAGCTGGTAGGCGCCCATCCGCAGCGCGTCGCGCACCGCGGAGTCGGGTTCGCGGTCGACGTTGCGGTCGATGATCCGGTCCAGGGTGCCCAGGCTGCGCAGGGTGCCGTAGGTCAGCTCGGTGGCGAACGCCGCGTCCAGGCCGGACAGCTGGCGCTCGCGGAGCAGACCCGGCAGCGCCAGGTTCGCGTACGCGTCGTTGTCGGAGACGGCGCGGATGACCTGGAAGGCGACGAACCGGGGCGCGTCTACCGGGAGGTTGGGGCGCTTGGCGGGCCCCCGAGCCTCTCCCCCGCCTCGATCCGGACGCCCCGCGCCCACGCGCCGGCCTCCATCGCCTTCTTGCCCTGGGCCCTGACCTCGCCGAGTAGTACTGATGTCGTTCCCGTCCCTACGTACACATTGTTCTTCTGAACTGAGATCTCGCCCGGGGCCAGCGGCTCTCGTGCGATCGTGACCGGCGCGAGCTTGATCCGCTCGCCCCGGAAGGTGGTCCACGCGCCCGGCGCGGGGGTGCAGGCCCGGATCCGGCGGTCGACGGCGAACGCCGGCTCCGACCAGACGACGGCCGCGTCCTCCACGGTGATCTTCGGGGCCAGACTGACCCCGTCGGCCGGCTGCGGCACGGCGCGCAGCGCGTCGGCGGCGATCCCGTGCAGCACCTGCACCAGCAGCCCGCCACCCGAGAGCGCGAGCCGGCCGAGCAGGTCGCCGGACGTGTCGGTCGGCCGGACCGTCTCGGTCAGGGTGCCGAAAACAGGGCCGGTGTCCAGGCCCGCCTCCAGCTGGAAGACGCTCGCGCCGGTCACCTCGTCGCCGTGCCAGACGGCGTGCTGGACCGGGGCCGCGCCGCGCCAGGCCGGCAGCAGGGAGAAGTGCAGGTTGATCCAGCCCCGGGCCGGGATGTCCAGGGCCACCTGGGGCACGAGCGCGCCGTAGGCGACGACCGGCACGCAGTCGGGGGCCAGGGCCTTGAGCCGGTCCAGGAACTCCGGTTCGCGCGGCTTCGCGGGGGTGAGCACCTCGATGCCGCGCTCGTCGGCCCAGGCGCCCACGGGCGAGCGGTGCAGCTTCTTGCCCCGGCCGGCGGGGGCGTCCGGGCGGGTCAGCACGGCGAGGATCTCGTGCTGGCCGTCGGCGGCGATCGCGTCGAGGGCGGGCACGGCGACCTCGGGGGTACCGGCGAACACGAGCCGCACCGTCGACCACTCCCCACCGCTCCGCTGTTTTGGACCGACCCAGTCTACGGGTCGGGCCGGGTGCGCCGGGCGTGGACGCCCCACCCGGGCGCCCAGGGTGTCCGGGGTCTCCGGGAGCGCGCCCGTGTCCGGCTCTTGCGGGTGTGCGCGGGTCCGGGTGTTTCCGTCGTGGGTTCCGGTCCGTGCACGCGGGGCACGAGGTGGCGGGCGTCGCACGCTGCCCCCGGCCCGTGTGGCCGGGAGGCGGGTGTGACCGGGGGCCGGCCTGAACCGGAGGGTCACGGGTGGGTTTTCGGGCGGGCTGCCCCGAGTCGTGCGGTCGCCGGCCCGGGAGCCCCGAGCCCCCCGGGCCGGTGACCGCCCGCAGTCCGCGGTCGAATCCGGCTCTGGACCGTTATCGGAACGGGGCCGGGTTCCGGTTCCCGGTCCGGCGCATCCGGTCCGGCGGGCCGCCACCGGTCCCGGCCTGGCGGCGGCCCGCGACCGGATTCCGGCTCCGGCCGCCAGCGGCCCGCGACCGGATTGCGCCTCCGGCCGTCAGCGGCTCGCGACCAGTTCCGGTTCCGGCGCGGCGGCCGGGGCCCGGTCGATCCCCCGCCACGTCGGGAACACCAACGGACACACGGTCACCAGCCCGTACAGCACCCCGGTCGCGATGAGCGCCCACCGCAGCCCGACCGCCGACACCAGGCCCCCGCCGAGCAGGCTGCCCAGCGGGATCCCCGCCGACGCCACCGCCCCGACCAGCCCGAACACCCGGGCCTGCATCGCCTCGGGCACCCGCTCGTACAGGATCGCGGACATGATCGGGTTCACGGTCGACATGGCCACGCCGGCGGCGAACCCGACGATCACCACCGGCCAGATCCCGCCGCCGAACGCCATGGACAGGAACCGGGTGCCGCCGCCGACCAGGAAACACACCGCGAAGGTGAGGTACCGGGGCAGCCGGGGGGCCAGGGCCACGTACCCCAGGTTGCCGAGGACCGCGCCCAGGGCGAAGGAGCCGCCGACGAAGCCGAGCGCGTACGGGTCGTGCAGCACGTCGTGCGCCCAGACCGGGGTGTACACGGCCGCGAACGCCTGGTCGAACAGGTTCGTGGCGAGCACCATCAGCGACAGGGCCAGGACGAGCCGGTCGCCGCGCAGGTAGGTGACGCCGCCGCGCAGGGCCCGCAGGTACGGCTCGCGGTCGGCCGGTTCCGCCGGGGCCGCGTCGACCCGGACGAACAGGGCCACGAGCAGCGCGCAGACCACGAACGAGGCGGCGTCGACGTAGAGCACCTCGGCCGCGCCGATCCAGCCGACCAGCACGCCTGCCATGGGCAGCCCGAGCAGCCCGGACAGCCGGTGCACCCCGTCCTGGATCGTGGCGGCCCGGGTGGTCTCGACCCCGGAGGCCGCGATGGCCCGGGGCACGATCGCGCTCTTGGCGGTGTCGCCGAGCCCGCGCAGGGTGCCGGCGACGGCCACCAGGGCGAGGAACACCGGAAAACTCAGGGCGTCGGCGTGGTACAGCGCCGGCAGGGCCGCCACGGCCGCCCCGCTGGCCAGGTCGGTGACGATGCTGACCCGGCGCGCGCCCCAGTGGTCGATCCACGGCCCGCCGAACAGGCCGGCGAGCACGAACGGGGCCATCTCGGCGGCGGCCACGACGCCGGCCTTGGTGGCGCTGCCGGTGGTGACGAGCACGAACCACGGGATGGCGATGAAGGTCATCAGGCTGCCGATCCGGGACACGGACCGGGCGACGAGGATGCCGGCGAACGGGAAGCGCCTCATCGGGGGCCGTCCCCGGCCTGGTCGCCGGCCCCGGACGCCACGGACTGGTCTCTGGCCTCGCCGGTCCCGGGCACCGAACCCTCGGCCCCCGCCTCGGGGGTCACCGCATGTTCCGGACCGTTCCCGGGCGAGGCGTCGCCGGCCACGGCCCCGGGCAGGTCCGACGAGTAGCCCGGCTCGGGCAGCACGTACCACTGGACCACGGTGGGCGCGGTCCCCTCGGGCCCGGCGACCCCGGGCTCCGTCCGCCGGTACTTCGCCAGCACCTGGAACATCTCCGCCTTGAGCTCGGAGGCCTGGTCCGGGCTGAGCTGCAGCCGGGTGTCCGACATCGTCCACGCGGCCTTCCACTCCTCCGGCATCGTGGTCATGGCGTCGAGGAACCGGCCGACCCGCACCGAGTAGGACGCGGCGACGGCGCGCAGGTAGCCCTCCGCCTCGGCGAGGGTGACGCCGGAGTCCTTGTCGAGGGTGGTGGTCGGGTGCGCGGCCCGCCACCAGCGCTCGCGGCCGGCGCCCTGCTCGGGGTCCTCCTCCACGAACCCGTACTCGGCGAGTTGGCGCAGGTGGTAGCTGGTCGCGCCGCTGGACTGGCCGAGGCGCTCGGCGAGCCGGGTGGCGGTGGACCGGCCGTCGACGCGCAGCAGTTCCAGCAGGCGGACGCGGAGCGGGTGGGCGAGGCCGCGCAGCAGGCGGGGGTCGAGCACCACGGGATCGTCGGTCATGCCGCAAAGATAGCGATGCAAAGACTCCTTTGCAACCACTTCTTTGGGTACTGGACCCCGCCGCCCCGGATCCGGAAGTGTTTCCCCGCCGTTAAAAGGTATGGGTCAGGTGACTTTTTAGCCGTCCAGATATTGACTTTGATCTTCACGGGGCGAAGCATCTCCCCACATACCTGTGAGGAGGAGCACACATGAGTTCGGATGAGGAAAGGCTCGCTCAGCTCGGCTACAAACAGGAGTTGCACCGGGGACTGTCCGGTTTCTCCAACTTCGCCGTCTCGTTCTCGATCATCTCGGTGCTGGCGGGCTGTCTGACCTCGTACGGGATCGCCATGAAGGCCGGCGGTCCGATGTCGATCACGCTCGGCTGGCTGCTGGTCGGCGGCGGCGTGATCCTGGTGGCGCTGTCGATGGCCGAGGTCTGCTCGGCGTACCCGACGGCCGGCGCCCTGTACTGGTGGACCCACGCCCTGGCCAAGCGGAACAAGTCCGCCTGGTCCTGGTTCGTCGGCTGGTTCAACTTCGTCGGCGAGTTCGCCGTGACCGCCGCGATCGACTACGGCGCGGCGATGACCACGGCGGCGTTCCTGAGCCTGACCCTGGGCTGGACGGTCACGCTGCCGGGCACGTTCGCCCTGTTCCTGGTGATCATCATTACCCACGGCCTGCTCAACACGTTCGGGGTGAGCCTGGTCCGGCTGCTCAGCGACATCAGCGCCTGGTGGCACATCGTCGGGGTGGCCGTGATCGTCGGGGTGCTCGTCTTCGTCCCCGACCAGCACAAGTCGCTCGGGGACGTGTTCACCGAGACGTACAACGCCACCGGGTGGACGGGGCCGTTCGCCGCGGTCTACGCGTTCCTGATGGGACTGTTGATGGCGCAGTACACCTTCACCGGGTACGACGCCAGCGCGCACGTCGCCGAGGAGACCAAGGACGCGGCCCGCACCGCCCCGCGCGGCATCGTCAGCTCCGTGGTCGTCTCCCTGATCGCCGGTTTCGTGCTGCTGGTGGCCGTGACCGCCGCGATCGGGGACTACGACGCGCAGCTGGCCAGCCCGACCGGCTTCCCGCCCGCGCAGATCTTCATCGACGCGACCGGGGACACCCTGGGCCGGGTCCTGCTGTTCATCGTGCTCGTCGCCCAGTTCTTCTGCGGCATGGCGTCGGTGACGGCGAACTCCCGGATGGCGTACGCGTTCGCCCGGGACGGCGCGCTGCCCGGTTCGCGACTGTGGAAGAAGGTCAACGCGCGCACCGGTACCCCCACGAACTCGATCTGGCTCTGCGTGGGTTGCTCGGTGGTGCTGCTGCTCCCCGCGATCTGGAGTTTCACCGCCTACCTGGCCGCGACCTCGGTGGCCGTGATCGGGCTGTACATCTCCTACATCACGCCGGTCTTCCTGCGGCTGCGGACGAAGGACTTCCCGGTCGGACCGTGGAACCTGGGCCGGTGGAGCAAGCCGATCGGCTGGCTGGCGGTGCTGTGGACGGCGTTCATCGTGGTGCTGTTCGTCCTCCCGCCGTACTACCCGATCACGGTCGACACGTTCAACTACGCGCCGGTCACGGTGCTGATCGTGCTCGGCGGGGCGGCCCTGTGGTGGTTCGCCAGCGCGCGCCGGTGGTTCACCGGACCCCGGACCAACGTCGACCTGGCGCACGCCCCGGAGTCCGGGAAGCGCACCGCCGGGGTCGGCGAGCACGACGGCGGGCGGTCCGGGTAGCCAAGGCCGGCCATCCGGCCGGTGACTAGGTGAGAATGGGCGCGTGACAGATGGAATGTGGCGACCGGTCCGCGGCGGCAACGCCTTCGAGCTGACCGTGGAACGGCTCGCCCAGGCGATCCGGCTCGGGGTGGTGCCCGCCGGTGAGCGGCTGCCCCCCGAGCGGGAACTGGCCGAGAAACTGCGGGTCAGCCGGGTGACGCTCCGGGAGGCGATCGGGGCGCTGCGCGAGGCGGGGCTCCTGGAGTCCCGCCGGGGCCGGGCCGGGGGCACGTTCGTCCTGTACGCGGGGGACCTCCCGCACGAGGACGCGGCGACCCTGGCCCGCTCGATGGGCTCGGACCTGACCGACGCGCTGGACTTCCGCTGGGTGATCGAGCCGGGGGCCGCCGCCCTGGCCGCCGGCCGCACCCTGCCGGCCTCCGACCGCCAGCACCTGGTGGGCTGCCTGGCGGTCTCCCGGTCGCGGGACCCGGTCGGCCGGCGGATCGCCGACTCCCGGCTGCACCTGGCCATCGCCGCCGCCAGCGGTTCGCCGTCGCTCGCCGCGGCGGTGGCCGACGTGCAGCTCACCCTGGACCGGCTACTGGCCGCGATCCCGGTGCTGCGCCGCAACCTCGACCACTCCGACGACCAGCACACCCGGATCGTGGAGGCCATCCTCGCCGGGGACGCCGTGAAGGCGCGCGAGGAGATGGCCGAGCACTGCGAAGGAACATCCGCCCTCCTGAGGGGCTTTTTGGATCGCGATTAGACCATTAAGGTGAACGCATGGAGCTCGACGAACTGAGAGCACTGGTCGCCAGTGGCGAGATCGACACCGTCGTGGTGGCGGTCGTCGACATGCAGGGGCGACTCCAGGGCAAGCGATTCCACGCCCCCTTCTTCCTGGCCGACACGGTGCCCAACGGCGCGGAGGGCTGCGCGTACCTGCTGGCCGTCGACGTCGAGATGAACACCGTCGACGGCTACGAGATGTCCTCCTGGTCCACGGGCTACGGCGACTTCGCCATGGTCCCCGACTTCTCCACCCTGCGCCGCACCCCGTGGCAGCCCGGCACCGCGCTGGTCATCGCCGACCTGGCCAACCACGACGGCACCCCCGTCGCGGCCAGCCCCCGGCAGATCCTGCGCCGCCAGCTCGACCGGTTGCGCGACGCGGGCTACACCGCCTTCGCGGGTACCGAGCTGGAGTTCGTGCTCTACCTCGACACCTACGAGGAGGCCTGGCAGCGCGGCTACCGCGACCTGAGCCCGGCCAATCTGTACAACGTGGACTATTCCCTGCTCGGCACCGCGCGGGTCGAGCCGCTGCTGCGCCGGATCCGCAACGAGATGTACGGCGCGGGCCTGATCCCGGAGAGCGCCAAGGGCGAGTGCAACCTCGGCCAGCACGAAATCGCGTTCCGGTACGCCGACGCGCTCACCGCCGCCGACGGCCACTCCGTGTACAAGAACGGGGCCAAGGAGATCGCCGCGCAGGAGGGCATGGCCCTGACCTTCATGGCCAAGCCCAACGAGCGCGAGGGCAACTCCTGCCACATCCACTTCTCGCTCCGCGACCTCGACGACCGGCCCGTGATGACCGAGGTGATCGACCGGGTCAACGCCGG
Source organism: Longispora urticae (assembly GCF_053902585.1). NCBI lineage: Bacteria > Bacillati > Actinomycetota > Actinomycetes > Micromonosporales > Micromonosporaceae > Longispora > Longispora urticae. Next base: position 7,377 of record NZ_JAQZSH010000056.1, on the reverse strand, counting down.
CCTGCTGGCCACGATGCGCGAGTTCTCCCTCATGTACGCGCCGAACGTCAACAGCTACAAGCGGTACCAGCCGGGCAGTTTCGCCCCGACCGCGCTGCGCTGGGGCCGCGACAACCGGACCTGCGCCCTGCGGGTCGTCGGCCACGGGCCCTCGCTGCGGGTGGAGAACCGGGTACCGGGGGCCGACGTGAACCCGTACCTGGCCATCGCGGCGCTGATCGCGGGCGCGCTGCACGGGCTGTCCGGGGACGCGCCGGCGCAGGAGGAGTTCGTCGGCAACGCCTACGACTCCGACTCCCCCACCGTGCCGGCGAACCTGCGCGACGCGCTCGGGCTGTGGGAGGGCTCGACGCTGGCCAAGGACGCGTTCGGCGAGGACGTCGTGGCGCACTACGCGAACAACGCCCGGGTGGAGCTGGCCGCGTACGACGCGGCGGTCACCGACTGGGAGCTGAAGAGAGGGTTCGAACGGCTGTGACGCTTCACGAGGGGCCGGCGGTCCGGCACGAGTACCAGATCATCAATCCGGCCACGGAGAAGCAGATCGCGGCCGTCCCGGCGACGACCGTCGAGGAGGCCGACGCCGCCATTCTCCGCGCGCACCAGGCCTTCGGGTCGTGGCGGCACGTGTCCCCGGGCGACCGGGCCCGGCTGCTGCGCCGGTTCGCGGGCCTCGTCGACGACCACGTCGAGGAGCTGGCGCAGCTGGAGGTCGCCAACGCCGGGCACACCATCGGCAACGCCCGGTGGGAGGCCGGCAACGTCCGCGACGTGCTGCACTACTACGCGGGCGCGCCGGAGCGGCTGTTCGGCCGGCAGATCCCGGTGCCCGGCGGGCTGGACGTCACGTTCGCCGAGCCGCTCGGGGTCGTGGGCATCATCGTGCCGTGGAACTTCCCGATGCCGGTGGCCGCGTGGGGGTTCGCCCCGGCCCTGGCGGCGGGCAACACGGTGGTGCTCAAGCCGGCCGAGTGGACGCCGCTGACGGCGCTGCGCCTGGCCGCACTCGCCCTGGAAGCGGGGATTCCCGAGGGCGTGTTCACCGTGCTGCCCGGCGACGGGCCGGTCGTCGGGCAGCGCTTCGTGACCCACCCGCTGGTCCGGAAGATCTGCTTCACCGGGTCCACCCGGGTCGGCAAGCAGATCATGGCCGGGTGCGCCGACCAGGTCAAACGGGTCACCCTGGAGCTGGGCGGCAAGAACGCGAACATCGTCTTCGCGGACTCCGACCTGGCCAAGGCCGCCGCGACCGCGCCCTACGCCGTGTTCGACAACGCCGGGCAGGACTGCTGCGCGCGGTCCCGGATCCTCGTCCAGGCCTCGGTCTACGACGAGTTCATGGCGCACTTCGAGACGGCCGTGCGGGGCGTGAAGGTGCTCGACCCGACGGACCCGTCCTCCGAGGTGGGGCCTCTGGTGTCCGCCGCGCACCACGCGCGGGTCTCGTCCCATGTGTCCGGCGCGAAGGTCGCCTTCCAGGGCTCGGTACCCGACGGGCCCGGGTTCTGGTTCCCGCCGACCGTGCTGGAGACCGCCGGCCCGTCCGACGCCGCCTGGCGCGAGGAGGTGTTCGGCCCCGTCGTGTCGGTGCTGCCGTTCACCGACGAGGCCGACGCGGTCCGGCTCGCCAACGACACCGAGTACGGCCTCGCCGGTTCCATCTGGACCCGCGACGTCGGCCGGGCACTGCGGGTCGCGCGCGCCGTGGACGCCGGCAACCTCAGCGTCAACTCCCACTCGTCCGTGCGGTACTGGACACCGTTCGGCGGCGCGAAACAGTCAGGATTCGGCCGTGAGCTGGGGCCCGACGCCCTGGCCGCGTTCACCGATGTCAAGAACGTCTTCATCAGTACGGAGGAATCATGACTCGTCTGCAGGGCAGGGTGGCCGTCATCACCGGCGCCGGGAGCGGCATCGGGCTGGCCACGGCCCGCCGGTTCGCCGAGGAGGGCGCCCGGGTCGTCGCGGTGGACATCTCCGCCGACGCCGGTGAGGCCGCCGCGAAGGAGGTCGGCGGGATCTTCAAGGTCCTCGACGTCACCGACGAGGCGGGTACCCGCGACATGTTCGCCGAGGTCGTCGCCGAACTCGGTTCGCTGGACATCGTGTTCAACAACGCCGGCATCTCGCCCCCCGACGACGACTCGATCCTCGACACCGGGCTCGACGCCTGGGAGCGGGTGCAGAAGGTCAACCTGACCAGCGTGTTCCTCGGCTGCAAGTACGCGCTGCCGTACATGATCGCGCAGGGCAAGGGCTCCATCATCAACACCGCCTCGTTCGTGGCGCTGATGGGCGCGGCCACCTCGCAGATCTCGTACTCGGCGTCCAAGGGCGGGGTGCTGTCCATGACCCGCGAGCTGGGTGTGCAGTTCGCCCGCCAGGGCATCCGGGTCAACGCCCTGTGCCCCGGACCGGTGAACACCCCCCTGCTCAAGGAACTGTTCGCCTCCGACCCGGAGCGCGCCGCCCGCCGGCTCGTGCACGTGCCGCTCGGCCGGTTCGCCGAACCGTCGGAGATCGCGGCGGCCGTCGCGTTCCTGGCCAGCGACGACTCCTCGTTCATGACCGCCAACACGTTCGTGGTGGACGGCGGGATCACCGGCGCCTACGTCACCCCGCTGTGATGCGGCCCGTCATCGGCATCACCGCGTACCGGGAACCGGCCAGCTGGTCGGTCTGGTCCGTGCCCGCCGTGCTGATCCCCGCCACGTACGTGGAGTGCGTGACGGCGGCCGGCGGGCACCCGGTGGTGCTGCCCCCCGACCCGTCCCCGGAGATCCTCACCCGGCTCGACGGGCTGATCCTGGCGGGCGGGGCGGACGTGTCCCCCGCCCGGTACGGGGCCGACCCGCACCCGCTGACCGTCACCCGGCCCGACCGCGACGAGAGCGAACTCGCGCTGCTGGCCGCGGCCGGCGACCTGCCCGTCCTCGGCGTCTGCCGGGGCATGCAGGTGATGGCCGTGGCGGCGGGCGGCACCCTGTTCCAGCACCTGCCCGACGAGGTGGGGCACACCGACCACCAGCCCGAACCCGGCCGGTACGGGTCGCACCCCGTGCGGTTCGCCGCCGGGAGCCTGGCGGAGTCCATTCTCGGGCCCGCCGGGGAGGTCAACGCCTACCACCACCAGGGGGTGGCCGACCCGGGGACGCTGACGGCCACCGGGTGGTCGGCGGACGGGGTGATCGAGGTGCTGGAGGATCCGGGGCGGGCGTTCCGGCTCGGGGTGCAGTGGCATCCGGAGGAGCTGGGGGACGGGGCGCTGTTCGAGGCGTTGGTGCGCGCGGCCCGGTGACCGGTGCCCGGCGTACCCGGATGAGGGTGTGGGGTTGATCGTGCGGGCGGGCCCGGAGCGCTGTTCGCTCCGGGCCCGCGCCATTTCGGGGTGGCGGCCCCCGGCCCCCTCAGATCGGGGGCCACCACCGGCCGCTACCGCTGCGTGGGTGGCGTCAGCAGCGCGGCGGCCTGGTCCCAGCGGGCGATCTCGCAACCGCCGCGCCGGGTGAAGGAGGCGTCGACCCACCGGCCGTGCCACACCCCGAGGACCCGGGCCGTCTGCGGGCCGCCCCAGATCCGGGTGCAGGCCGTGCCGGGCGGGACGGGCGCGAGCGCCGCCTCCGTGCGCGCCGTCAGCTCCGCGCACACCGGCGCGGTCGCCCCCGACGCGGGGCAGTCGACCAGCCACCGGTCCGGCAGGGACCAGCCGTCCTCGGCGCGCTGGACGAACAGCAGCGACCGCTGGGGCGTCACCTCGCGGACCGCGCCCACGGCCATGGTCCGCTCGATCACGTCCCCGACCAGCTCGGGGGCGCCGCCGCCGTCCACGGTGACCACGGACTTCACGTGCCCGCTCGGGTAGCGGACGGTCAGCTCGTAGACGAAGCGGTCGCAGCAGGTGTCGTCGGTGACGTAGCTGGGCTCCAGGGCCAGGAAGTCGGGGCGGGCCACCGACGCCAGCAGCGGGTCACGCCGGGTGTCGGAGGTCGAGGTGTCGACGGTGTACCGGCGTTGTACGCCGGCCAGGCCGCCGGTCTGCTCCAGGGTCACGCTCTGGGCGCGGGCCGGGGTGGCGGCGGACGCGGGGACGGCCGCGACGCCCGCACCGATCAGGAGCGCACCCATGACGGCGACCAGGTTCCGGGCCGTACGGGTGAGGGACTGACGCATGACAATTCCTTCCACACGTTGGGATGTCACGCATCAGAGTGTCGTTGTGGATGATCCACCGCAAACACGCTTTCTTAAGGCAATTTTATGGAAAGCGTTTCATTTTTGTACGAACATGTGACAGCGGACCGCCCGTGGCGCACTGACCTGCCATAGTGGACCTCACTGGAGTTACACTCCGAAATGGTTCCATCGCCTTTAGTGAGAAGTCCCACACGTGGAGTGAGTCCACCAGCACTCCCCGTTGGCACGGCGGGGGGTCGAGCGACGCCGCACCGCCCGGAGCCGGCCACCGGCGCCGCAACCCCGGAGTCGTCCGGGTCGCCGCGGCCGACCGCTACAGGAGTTCCAACGGGTCCACCTGGATCCGGACCGGCTCCTTCGCCCGGTGCGCGCTGCGGACCCCCGCCGCCTCGTGCAGCGCCCGCGCCAGAGCCGGCCCCGTCGACCGGGGCACCCGCAGCAGCAGCCGCTCCACCCCCTCGTCGCCGCCGAGCACCGGCACCGGACCGAGCTCGTCGACCCCCTGCGGCAACCGCGCGCCGGCCAGCAGGTCGGCGATGGCGGCCGGCGACCCGGTGAGGCTGCCGACCCGCACGGCCGGCGGAAAGCCCAACTCGGCGCGTTCGTCCAGCTCACGGCCCGCATACCACGCCGGATCAAACCGGACCAGAGCCTGCACGACGGGTACGGACGCGTCCGCGACGATCACCACCGTGCCGTCCGCGCGCGCCAGGGCGGCCGCCGACAGCCACCGCCGCAGCGCCTCCTCACCGGCCCGCAGATCCGCCCGGGTCAGCAACGCCCAGGTGTCCAGCAGCAGCACCGCCCCGTAGCCCGCGTCGGCCACCGGCTCGGCCCCCGGCGTGGCCACCACCAGCGCCGGGCCGTCCGGGACCGTGTCCAGCAGCTCGCCGCGCCCCGACGTCCGCACCGGCACACCCGCGAAGGCCCGCCCCATCTCGTCCGCCGTCCGCCGCGCGCCCACCACCGACGCGCGCAGCCGGCGGCCCCCGCAGTGCGGACAGGCGAAACCCGTCGCTCCCCGCCCGCACCACCGGCAGCTCGGCCCCGAGTGCTCCGGCGACGCGCCGCCGACCCCCGCCGTCCCCCCCAGCACGCCGGACTCCAACGCCAACGGCCCCGAACAGTGCGGACACCGGGCCGGGGCCCGACACGTCTCGCAGGCCACGGCCGGGATGTACCCCCGGCGCGGCACCTGGACCAGCACCGGGCGCCCGGCGGCCAGCGCGGCCCGGGCCGCCTGCAGCGCCACGCTCGGCAACCGCGAACTCGTCGCCCCGGCGTCCCGGGACTGCTGCACGTCATCGCCCGTCGTCACGACCCGGGGCGCGCGGGCCCGCAGGGACTCCCGGTCCGCGGTCAGCTCCTTCGCCCAGCCCGTCGCGAGCAGCAGCTGCCCCTCTGCGGTCCGGGAGTGGCCCGCGACCAGCGCCGCCGCCCCGGCCAGCTCGGCACGGGTGAGCAGCACCTCCCGGGCGTGCGGATACGGCGCGTGCGGGTCGGCGTGCACGTCGTCGCCGTCGTCGAAGATGACCACGAGCCCCAGGTCGGCCACCGGCGCGAACATCGCCGCCCGGGTCCCGATCACCGCCCGGACGTGCCCCCGCAACGCCGTCACGAACCGGGTGTACCGCTCCTCCGGCCCCGTCGCCGCCGACAACGCCACATGCCGGCCCGCACCGAGCAGCGCGACGAGCGCCCGGTCGAGCCGGTTCAGGTCCCGGCCGTCGGGCACCACGACCACCGCCCCCCGCCCACCCGACAGGGTCGCGGCGACCGCCTCGGCGCACCGGGCCGCCCAGTCCTCCCCCGGCGTGGCCGTCCACACCGCCCGGGGCGCCCGCCCGTCGGCGAGCGCGCGCAGGAACGCCGCCCCCGCCGGATACGCCGCCCACCCACCCGTCGCCGGAAACGCCGGCGCACCGGATCCGCCCGGTGCCGCGGCGGCCTCCTCCGGCGTCGCGCGCGGCGGGACGGCGGCCTCCGCGCGGGCGTGCCGGGGCGGAACCGCGAGCCGCAGCACGTCGGCGAGACTCCCCGCGTACCGGTCCGCGACGGCCCTGGCCAGCCGGGCGATCTCCGGGGACACCACGGGCTCGGCGGACACCGCCCGCTCCAGGAAGGACAGATTGCCGGCGTGCTCGCTGGCGGCGACCCGGTCCAGCACGTACCCGTCGACCTTCTGGCCGGCGAACCGCACCCGGACCCGCCCGCCCACCACGACCTTCGCGTCCATGCTCGCGGGCACCAGGTAGTCGAACGGCCGGTCGAGGTGCGGCAACGCCAGGTCCACGCACACCCGGGCGACGGGCAGCCGCTCCGCGGGGGTCTTCGACGCGGGCGCCCCGACCGCCGGGCGGGCCCCCTTGGGCGCGGCCACGGCCGGCAGCTCGAACAGCCCGTCTTCAGTCACGCCCCAGTCCTACCAGACCCCTACGACTTTCCCCCGATCCGAGCCGAACCCGACCCGACCGACCCACGCCGCACCACGGCCCGGCGTCGCCGCGACGTGTCGCCCAGAACGTGCGCGCGGGCCGACGCCCGGGCGCTGGAGCCGCCAGCATCGGGAGCGCCGGCCGCAGCGGCACCGGCTTCAGCCCCGCAGGGTGGCGATGGCCTTCTCGATCCGCCGCTGACGCGTCTCGGGCTTCTTCGCGCTCTCGATGGCGTGCACATGCTCGCGCTTGTGGCTGTACGCGAGGTTGTCGTACGCGGCGCGGGCGACCGGGTCGGCGTCCAGCGCCCGGGCGAAGTCGGCGGGCTCGACGACGACGCGCGGCTCGGTGTCGAGTTCCACCTCGACCTCGACCTCCTCGCCGATCTCGACCCCGGCGGCCCGCCGGTGGGCGTTGCTGAGGCCGAGCAGGTGGCGGCCGCGCAGGATGGCGACCCGGCTCTTCCAGGAGTGCCCGTTGACCGTGATGGTCACCGGCGGCCGGGCGCCCCCGCCGAGCGCCTCGACGACCTCGGGCGGCACTTCCAGGCCCCGCATGGGCTCGGGCGGCTCGACCTGGGCCAGAAACTTCATCGTGTTCTCCCACTGTCCTGCTGGCGCGCCACGGACGCCGCCCGCCCCCGATCGATGACCGCTCCATCATCACGCACGGCCCGACGACTCCCGTCCCGGGCCAGCGTCATGGCTCGACAGCCCGGGGCCGGGACGACGCGGCACGTGCCGCGTCG
>NZ_JAQZSH010000055.1:0-9465 GCF_053902585.1 Longispora urticae | reverse complement strand
CATCCGGGCGCGGCCCTGCCGATCACGCGCCGTGTCGGTGCCGCGTGCGATCCTGGGCGGATGGACAAGCCCTGGCAGCACCTGCCCCCTCGGGCCCGCGCGATCGCCACCACCACGACCGAGGCGGTCGAGGCCGCCCGGGCCGGCGATCCCGACGCGTTCGGCGAGGCGACCGGTCGGCTGGCGGAGTTCAACCCCGAACAGATCCGACTGGTACTCGGCGCGGTCGTCCGCACCCTCCTGGAGGACCAGCACGCGGAGGGCCTCACGGGCGACGACGTGCAGGCGGCGCTCGCCCGCTGCGTCCGGTCCACGATCGACTGGTTCCCCGAGCTCGACGCCGCCGTCCTGGTGGTCCTCGTGACCAGCGCGTTCGGTGTGCACCCGGAGGCCGAGGAGGTCGCCGCGCCCACCCCGCTGGCGGTCGCCCGGCACGCCACCCTGCTGATCGCCGACCTGGTCGCCGCCGAGGACAGGCCCCTGGCCGGGTACCTGGCCGCGTCGCTCGCGGAGATCGCCCGCGCGGAGACGGTGGAAATGCCGTGACCGACCCCACCGCCCCGGACCCCGACCAGCCCTCCGCCCAGGGTGAGCCCGCGTCGTCGGAGCCGGATTCCGGCGCGCTCCACGACGACGGACTGCTCGATTCGTCCCCCGGACCGGCGCCCGACCCGGGTCCGGTCACCCTCGACGAGGCGCGCGCGATCCTGGCCCGGCTCCGCCCCCGGCTGGACGACCTGATCGCCCTGCGCGCCGACTTCGCGGAACTCCAGGTCGACCTCGCCACCGACGGCACCAGCCCGCTCGGCGGCCTGGCCGAGGCCAAGAGCCTGGAGGCGCGGCTGTTCGCGGCGGTCGAGCACGTCGCCGCCCAGGGGGCGCAGGTCAAGGGCTTCGCCCCGCTGCTGCTGGACTTCCCGGGTGAGCGCGACGGCGTGCCGGTGCTGTGGTGCTGGCTGGAGGGCGATCAGGACATCGACTGGTACCACCGCCAGGACGCCGGCTTCGCGGCCCGCCGCAAGGTCTGATCGGCGCGCCGACGCTCCCGGGCCCCTCCCCGGGGGCGGGAACCATCCATCGTGGACGAAAAGGCGGGTCGGCCTCGTGCGTGGAGTGGCGTACTCGCACATCCAAGATCACCCGAATTGATCATGCCTCCGACGTACTGAGTGGACTATGGCGGAAAGGCTGATATCGAAGCGTTGGGTGGGTGGCTACTCTCACCTTGCGTTTATTGCCAATCACGCTGTGAAAGAATCTCTTGTCAGAGAGGTGTCGTGCAGCCGACTAACCATGACATCATTCCCGTATCCGAGGAACAGCGGGAATATCTCCATACCATTGGAGCTCCGGTCGTGTTCGCCAAGGGCGCCATTCTGTTCCACGAGGGTGGCCCGGCAGACCGGGTCGTCCTGATCGACGAGGGCTGGGTCAGGGTCACCACGGACTCGGCGAGCGGCTACGTCAGTGTGCTCGCGACCCGCGGGCCCGGCGAACTCGTGGGGGAGCTGGCCGCGATCGACGGCGCCGCCCGGTCCGCGACGGTCAGCGCCATCCAGGACGTGCGCGCCGTCGCCGTCAGTGCCGAGAAGTACCGGGCCTGCCTGGCGAGCCATCCCGACTTCGCCTGGAACCTGTTGCGCCAACTGGTCTGCCGGCTGAGGGAGTCCGATCGTCGGCGGGCCGAGTACGGCGGCCACACCTCCGTCGAACGGGTCGCCAGGGTGCTGCACGACATGCTCCGTCTGCGCGGTGTGACCGTCCCGGGCGGGATCGAGGTGACCGTCAGCCACCGCGAGCTGGCGGGCGCCGCGAGTACCTCCCGGGAGTCCGTCGTTCGTGCCCTGCGCGCGTTGCAGGAAGCCGGAGTCGTGCGTACCGGGCGAAAGTCCGTTCTTGTTCTCGCCTCGGACCAGTTGGCTGGATACTCGAGCGTTCGCTGATTCCGCACCGGTCCCGAGTTCCTTGTCTCCTGAGTGTCATCTGACGCTGAACACTTCCCATTTTCGGCGTATCCATCAGTGGATGGCGCGCGCCCCGCAGGAGGAACAATGTCGCTCGACCCGACCTACTTCTCGATTCTCGTGTTCGATATCGAGAGTTTTGGCCGCCGGTCCGATACGCGCCAACTCCGGCTCCGTGCGGCCCTGTACGGGATGGCCCACCGGATTCTCGACCCGCTGTGTCCCGCCGGGGCCGCGCCGCACTGGCAGGATCGCGGCGACGGCTTCTTCGTGCTCGTCCCCACCTCGGTGTCCAAGGTGGTCCTGTTGGGGGACGCGGTGCGGCGGTTCGACGACGCGCTGCGGGCATACAACGCGGACGCGGAACCCGACCTAGTGATGCGGGTCCGGCTCGCGGTGCACGCCGGTGAGGTCGTGACGGACCCGGCCGGATACGTGGGCACCGAACTCAACACCGCGTGCCGGCTCGTCGATGCCGAAGTCGCCAAGCGCTGCCTGACCGACGCCCCCCGGGCGCTCCTCGTCGTCATCGCCTCCGACCCCGTCTACCAGGGGATCATCCGGCACGGCTACCCCGGGGTCGACGCGCAGCCCTACCACCCGGCGCGGGTCAGCATCAAGGAACTCGACGACGTCGCCTGGCTGCGGGTGCCGGGGATGAACCGCCCTCCCGGCGACCTCCTTCCGCCGCCGGCCCCGCCGGCCCCCACACCGCCGCCGTCCGGTGGCGGGGGCGTGACCTTCAACGCCGCCGTCGCCGAGGTCACGGTCGGCACCAAGAACGTCTACAACGACGGCACCGGGCGGTTCCGGTGACGGCAACGGAGGCGCCGCCCGAGGCCGCCGCTCCGGAGCCGACGCCCGAGACGGGTGACGCCCTGCTGGAGCCCGAGGGCGTCGCCGGCCAGGTGTCGTCCGCGGGTACGCACCCGAGCGACTACAGCGTCCACGCCTCGGACGCCGCGAACAGCCTCGGGCTCCCGCGCGCCTCGGCGGCCCGGAGCCAGCTCGCCGTCGGGGACCAGGAGATCAGCGCCTCGTCGATCGGCGAGGTCACGCTCGGCGGCAAGAACGTCTACATCGGGGGCACCCACGTCTTCGACCCGCTGAGCCACCGCGTCCCCATCCCCGAGGAGGACCTGCACAAGGCGCAGCACGCGTTCGTGGAGCCGGAGGGGTTCCGCGCGCTGGGTCCGATGCTGTCCCGGCACCGGGTGCTGGTGCTGCGGACCCGCCCCGGACACGGGGGCGGTACGGCCGCGATGCGCCTGTTGCACGACGCGGAGGCGGGCCGGTTCCTCCAGTTCCCGGCCGAGATCGACCTGCGCCGGTTCGGCGCGGACGAGGTGGAGGAGCGCACGGGGTACCTCGTGCGGAACGTGACCAACACGAGCCGGCTGACGGAGCTGGAACTGCGCCGGCTCGACGGCATCCTGGGGCAGCGCGGCAGTTGGCTCGTCGTGACCGTGGAGACGCACGCCCGGCTCCCCGACGCCGTCCTCGCCGAGTTCGTCGCGGATCTCGGCGCGCCACCGCCGGCCGAGACGGTGTTCGCCACCCACCTGAGGTACCTGATGGGGCCGACCGGCAGCCAGACCGCCGAAGCCGTCCTCGGGGACCCCGACGTGATCGAACTGCTCCGGGCCTCCTCGGACGCCCGGATCGCCCGCGCCGCCGACCTGGCCCGGATGTTCGACGACGCGAGCCAGGACCCGGACTTCTCCGTCGTGGAGGTCCGCGACCGGTTCCGCCGGCTGACCGAGGAGAGCTTCGACGCGTGGTTCGACAACCTCCCCGACCTGGCGACCCGGACCTTGGTCATCGCCGCCGCCGTCCTGCACGGCGGGAGCAGGGAGAGCGGCTTCGCCTACGAGACCGTCGCCGACGCGGCCGACGACCTCAGGGAACGGCTCCTCCCCCCGCCGGAGGACGACAAGCCGGCGCCGCGCGAGGACCCGTTCGCCCGGCGGCGCACGGAACTGCTCAACGACGCACTTGCGAGGCTGGTCAGCACGACACACCGCACCCCCTACGGCTGGGCACCCGTCGACGTGGTCCGGTTCATCGATCCGAGCTGGCCGCAGCGGGTGCTGCACCGCACCTGGCACGAGTACGGCGGGGCCCGCCGGGACCTGCTCCGGTGGCTGTGCGAGCTGGCGGTGCATCCGGCGACGGCCGTGCGGGTGCACGCGGCGACGGCGGTGGGCTTCCTCAGCAGGTACTCGTTCGACTACGTCCGAAGTACGGTGCTCGAGCCCTGGGCCGACAGCGACGTCCTCCGCAACCGGGAGGCGGCCGCCATCGCGGTCGGGATCCCCGGAGTGGAGCCAGCCCTGGCCGTGCCCGTGCGGCGGATGGTCGACCAGTGGAGCAGGGCGGATTCGACGTCGGCCCGCCGGTACACGGCGGCGCTCGCCTACGGCTCGGGCCTCGGTCTGCGCGATCCCGACCGTGCCCTGCGCGTCCTGAGCGAACTGGCCGGCAGGGTGGACCGCCAGCTGCTGTTCGCGATCCGGGACTCGCTGGGCGAACTCGTCATCCACGGCGGCGACGACGTGGCGCTGAACGTGCTGAGCGCCATGCACCGGTGGGCCCTGACCGGGGAGCAGGGGCCGCCGGTCGATGAGCGGGACACCACGTCCGCGCCGCGGCGTTCGAGGTCGGAGGAGAACCAGCGCAACAAGGTGCGGCGGTACACCGGGTTCTTCGCCTTTCTGGGGCTGTCCTCCACCCTGGTCACCCGTGAGGCGGTCGACGGCAGGCCGGACGGCCCGGTGTGGCCCGGACTGCTCTGGATGGCCAACCGGGGGCTCGGCACGGAGGGGGCGACCGAGGCCGAGCAGGAGACGGCCCGGCTCGTGGCGGCCCTGTGGCGGGGGGCGTTGACGAGCCCCGTGGTCAACGAGGGCGCCAAGAACGCGCTGACCCGCTGGGCCCGCCGGGTGAACGCGGACGCGTCGGGGACCGCCGCGCTCGGGCGGCTCGCCGTGGCGGCCGTGGACGGTCACACCCGGACGCGCGACATCGTGCGGCTCCTGGCGGGCGAGTGGACGAACAGCGATGACGGGCCGGCGCCGGGGAGCGCCGAAGCCGTACTGAAGGCACTGTGAGAAGGGAAGCACACGTGACGGAAAAGGTTGTGCCGTTGATCCTGTCCAACGAGCCGGTGTCGAGGTTCCAGGTGCTGGGCCGACGCCCGCAGCTGGGCGCCGGCGTGGCGCTGGTCTACTCGGACAGCCGGGGACAGGTGTCAGCGGTGCGCGGTCAGCCGACCCGGGGTGAGTTGGCCTTCGCGGGCTACACCCGGCAGTACGAGGTCGACGTGGCCCGCCACCACGACCAGCTCACCCTCGACCTGCCGAGCAAGGTGGACTCGTACGTCTTCCGGTGCGAGTTCGGCGTCGTGTGGTACGTCAGCGACCCGGAGCGGATCGTGCGCGACCAGATCGACGACGGGCTGAAGGTGATCCGGTTCCACCTGCACGCCAAGCTGCAGTCGGTCAGCCGTGAGTACGAGATCGACGAGTACCGGAATTTCGAGCAGCGGATCAACGAGCTGTTCCAGCCGCCGGCCGCCGTCGAATGGCACCCGGTGCCCGGCGGGATCGTCCTCCAGCTCACGGCGCGGGTGGGCCTCGACGAGGTGGGCACCATCGCGATGGGCGACCGGCGGACCTTCGAGGTCAACCAGGAGCTGATGCGCAGAAAGCAGGTGCATGAGCAGGCAATGGCAGCCTTCCATGACGAGCACGAGGCCAAGCGCAAGTTGGCTCAGCAGAAGACCGATTTGGAGATAAAGAAGATCCAGGATGACAGGGAGTTGCAGTACGAGCGGGACAAGAAGCTGCTTGAGCTAGAGGGCGAAAGGATGCGCACCGAGCAGTACGCCGAGGCTATGAGCCGGGGCGACGGGGCGCTGCTCGCCATGCACCTGGGCCGCAACCCTGACGACACCGGCAAGGTCATCACGATGATCGCGGAGAACAACTCGCTCAACAACAAGGCGCGGGTCGACCTGCTCACCCAGATGATCGACAAGGGGCACATCCAGGAGGCCGACATGGACGGACTCCGCCCCGAGATCATCAACGGCGTCAAGGATCTGCTGGTCAAGACCCGTCCCGGCCTGATCACGGCATCGCCGATGATGGGCCTGAGCCCGCAGGCGCTGGCGGCGACCGCGGAGCAGATCGTCGACGTCAAGCCGGAACCCGATCCTGCCGACGACGAGGGCACGGCGCCCCCGTCGGAGAAGGAGGACTAGGGATGTCGGTCCTGGACGTCGCGCTCGGTGCCGTCGACAGGGCGCTCGCCTTTCTGCCGGCGGACGTCCGGGTCATCGTGGTGCTGCCGGTGTTGTTCCTGCTGGTGCTCCTCCTGGGGAGCTGGGCCATCCGGTACGTCGGCCCGCTGGCGGGTTCCTTCGTGAACTGGTGCACGGAGAAGGCCGCACTGCTGGCGGGGCTGCTCCTGCTGCTCCCCGAGCTCGCCGTGACCACCGGGTTCCGGCGGGCCGGGCTGCGGCCGCCCGCCGTGTGCTACGCCTACGGCGAGTTCGTCTGTGGGGGCCTGGCCGTCGTGCACTCGATGTTCGGGGCGGTCGTCCGCACGGTGAACGACGACCGGAAGGCCAGGCTGCTGTCCGCCCTGCTGCTGGCCTCGTTGCTCGTGATGGGCGGCAACACCTGCGAGGCCCCGCCGCCCAGGACCTGCGTCGGCGCCGTCACGACCTGGTGGAACGCGGTCACCGGCCTGGTCGACACCTCGGGGGGCACGGCTCTGACCCCCGCCGTGAAGCAGCCGGGCCAGTGACCGCCGGGCCCCCGGGGACCGCGGCAGGGTGACGCCGGGGGTCAGTGTTCCCCGGCGGGCTCCAGGGTCAGGCTGATCGAGTTGATGCAGTAGCGCTGGTCGGTCGGCGTCGGGTAGCCCTCGCCCTCGAAGACGTGTCCCAGGTGCGAGTCGCAGTGCGCGCAACGCACCTCGACCCGCTTCATGCCGAGGGTGGTGTCCTCGATCAGCGTCACCCGGTCCTCGGCGAGCGGGGAGAAGTACGACGGCCAGCCGCAGTGGCTGTCGAACTTCGTCTCGCTGCTGAAGAGCTCCGTGCCGCACGCGCGGCACCGGTACACCCCGATGGTCTTGGTGTCCGTGTACTCCCCGACCCACGGCGCCTCGGTGCCGGCCTCGCGGAGCACCCGGTACTCCGCGGGGGTCAGGCGCTCGCGCCACTCGGCCTCGGTCGTGGGCAGTTCGCTGTGCTCGGTCATGACACCAACCGTATGCGATCCCCGATCGTTAATCCTTACGTGTTGGTGAGCTATCGGCCCGGTTGGAAGCAGACCCTGTGCCGCACGGCGTTCCGGACCGCGCTGTGCGGGGCCGGCTTCGCGATCCTGGTACCGCTCGGCGCGCCCGGCTGGCTGCTGGTCCTGGCCTCGACGGCGGCCGGCGCGGCGCTCGCGGCCGGCCTGGTGCTGCACCGGTCGCTGGGGGTGGTGGCCGACGAGGAGGGGCTGCGGCCGACGACCGGGCCGCGCCGGTTGCACGTGCCGTGGGCGCGGATCGCGGACATCCGGGCCGAGCGCCGGCGCGGGGCGACCGTACCCGTCGTGTACTGGGACTCCGGGGCCGTGTGGCGGCTCCGGGCGCCCTATGACGGGGTGGGGTGCGCCCGGGACCCCGAGTTCGAGCAGAAGATCTTCGCGCTGCGCAACCTGTGGGAGACGCGGCGGGCCTGGGTGCGGGCGGAGTAGCCGCCGCGCCGGTCACCAGGCCCCGGCCCGGGGCTTCCGGGCGGCAACCGCGTGATCAGGCCCGGAACGCCTTCCGGTACCCCGAGGGCGACGTCCGCAACGCCTTGGCGAAGTGGTGCCGGTACGTCACCGCCGAGTCGAACCCCACCGCCGTCGCGATCTCCTCCACCGGCAGCTCCGGCGACTCCAGCAGCGGCAGGCTCGCCGCGATCCGCTGCCCGATCAGCCACCGGATGGGCGGCACCCCGACCCGCGCCGTGAACCGCCGCTGGTACGTCCGGGGCGCCAGGTGCGCGGACCGGGCGAGATCGGAGAGCGTCAGAGGGGTACCGAGCCGCTCCAGCGCCCACGCCATCGAGTCCGCGATCGGGTCCCCGACCTCCGGTTCCGCGACGGCCGCCTCGATGAACTGGGCCTGCCCGCCGTCCCGGTGCGGAGGGATGACCAGCCGCCGGGCGACGGTGTTCGCGATCCGGGCCCCGTGGTCGGCGCGCACCAGGTGCAGGCACACGTCCAGGCCGGCCGCGCTGCCCGCGCCGGTGATCACGTCGCCCTCGTCGACGTAGAGCACGTCGGGGTCGACGGACACGAGGGGGTACCGGCGGGCGAGGAGGTCGGCGTACCGCCAGTGGGTCGTCGCTCTCCTGCCGTCCAGCAGCCCGGCGCCGGCCAGCGCGAACGCCCCGGAGCAGATCGACACCAGCCGGCCCCGCACGGACCGCAGCGCGGCCACCAGGGCGGGGGACGGGTCGCCGTGCACCGAGGCCACCCCGGGGATGATCACGGTGTCCGCGCTGGTCAGGACGTCGAGGCCGTGGTCGGCGACGATGCCGAACCCGCCGACCGCGCGCAGCGGCACGCCGGGGGTCTCGGCGCACACGTCGAGGGTGTACCAGGGCACCTCCAGCTCCGGGCGGGGCAGCCCGAACACCTCCACGACGACGCCGAACTCGAACGGCGTCATGCCGTCGTAGACCAGGACCGCGACGCGGTGCGGCTTCGAGATCATCATGGCGGAATCTTAGCGGTACCCGTCGCCAGCGCCACTATTTCCGCCCGCCCCACCTCGGCAGACTGATCCCCATGACAACCTCCCAGGCCACCGCGTCCGCCGCTCCCACCCGGGCCGAGCCCCTGGCCGCCGCCCCCGCGGTCCCGGCCCCCGACCAGGGCGGCACCTCGGCACCCGGCTCCCGGGCCGCCTCCGTGATCACCGAGATCCCCGCCGCCGACCCGGCCACCGCCCACGCCCACTTCGCCGGCAGGCTCGCGTTCGAGGTCGACCCGGCCGACGTCGCCCACGCCCACGAGGCCGGCCACGACGACTTCCTGCTGCTCGACACCCGCGCCAAGGGTGCCTACACGAAGTCGCACATCCCGGGCGCGGTCAACATCCCCGAGAACGGCGTCACCGCCGAATGGCTCGCGGAGCTCCCCGCCGACAAACTCCTGGTCACCTACTGCTGGGGCCCCGCCTGCAACGGCTCCACCAAGGCGGCGATGCGGATCGCGGCGCTCGGCCGCCCGGTGAAGGAGATGATCGGCGGCTACGAGTACTGGGTCCGGGAGGGCTGGGTGACCGAGGGCCGCCGCCCGCTGGACGCCCGGACGGCCACCCCGAAGCCGACGGACCTCGGCCTGTACTGCTAGCCCCGGCCCTCGCGGGCCGGTTCGGTGATCGGCGCACACGCGGCGGAGTGTCCCCGAACCAGCAGGCGTGGGCCGCCGGGCGCCCGGCGGCCCAC